>CAYRMV010000003.1:0-65322 GCA_964425255.1 uncultured Flavobacteriales bacterium | reverse complement strand
CACCTGATGTTGCGAAAATCATCAATAACAACCCAAATTCATTCACAAAAAAATATAAACTCGCAAGATTACACCTTGTTTTGTCTAGTTCTTTTAAAAATGATTTAATCAAATGGGGAATAACAAGTCCTATATTTCTAACAACCACCAAAGTTGATGATAGACTACTAACAAACTTCACAATACAAAAAAAACAAAATCAAGAATTTACTATCCTTTTTCTAACTAGAATAGAAGTATACAAAGGAATTTTCATTGTTTTAGAAGCATGTAAACAATTTTTACATCAAGATTCAAAAATCAAATTGGTCATAGCAGGTGATGGATCACAATTAGATGCAGCTAAGGAATTTGTTAGTAACAACAATTTATGTAATGTCAGCTTTTTAGGAAATCTTAAAGGGCAACAACTTATACAGGCATTCAAAAACGCAAACCTTTATATTCTTCCTTCTTATAGTGAAGGGATGCCTACATCTGTTTTGGAAGCGATGGCATTTGGTTTACCCATTATAACCCGTCCAGTTGGGGGGTTAAATGATTTTTTTGAAGATTCAAAAATGGGCTTCCTTGTAGAAAGTCTTGATTCAAATGATTTTTCTGAAAAAATTAAATATTGCATCAATAATAATCAACTAATGGATGAGATTAGTTTCTATAACTATAACTATGCAAGAAGGCACTTTTTAGGGAGTCAAGTTGCCGAAAAGTTAGAAAAAATTTTCGAATATGTCAACAATTAACAAATCATTCAACCGTCTTAAAATTTATTGTGAAGCTGAAAACTTTTCTGGTTGGGATCCTTATGATGGATTAAATTCAAAAATTTTCAAAGCTACACCATTAAAAAACTGGGATTTAGCTCGATTAGCTTGGATACAAGGATTCAAACGAAGTCCAATTAATTTCAGAAAACTTTTTTTTGTTCCTAAACAACATAATGCCAAAGGAATCGGATTATTTCTAAATGGATATTGTAACCTATACAGATTAGCGGAAAAAGGAAACACTAAATTTGGGACTAAAGAGCAAATTTTAAAACAGATTATTGAACTAGCAGACTTGTTACTACAAATGCAAAACAATAATTATTCGGGGGCTTGTTGGGGGTACAATTTTGACTGGCAAGCTAGACGCTTGTTTTTATTTCCAGCTTACACACCAACTGTAGTAGCAACCACTTTCTGTGCTTCCGCACTATTTGAAGCTTTTGAGATTACCAAAGAAAAAAAGTATTTGAATACAGCATTATCTACTTCTAGCTTTATTTTAAATGATTTGAATCGTACTCAAACTGAAAATGGTTTTATTTTATCTTATAGTCCACTTAAAGGAAACGATACTGTTTACAATGCCTCTCTTCTAGGTGCAAAAACATTGAGCTATTGCTATCATTATACAGGTAATGAAGAATACAAAAGTATGGCTTGTCAAATTATTAAAGCAGCATGTTCGGGACAAGAAGCAGATGGGTCATGGGTTTATGGACTATTACCAACACAACAATGGAAAGATAGTTTTCACACTGGCTATAATCTTGACGCTTTGTATCATTATGAAAAGTTTTGTAAAGACAAGCAATTTAGTGACTACATCGATAAAGGTTTTGAATTTTATATCAATCACTTTTTTTTAAGTGATGGAACACCAAAATATTATCACAATAAAATCCATCCAATTGATATACATTGTCCTGGCCAGTTGTGGGTAACTCTTGTGGTAATGAATAAATTCGAAGAAAATAAGGAATTAGCTGAAAAGGTTTTAAAATGGACTCTTCAAAATATGCAGGATCCGAAAGGTTTTTTTTATTACCAAATTAAAAAAGGAGTAAGTTCAAAAATTCCGTACATGCGATGGAGTAATGCATTTATGTTCAATGCACTAACATATTATTTAAACCAATCTAATGGATAACAGAGTAATCAGAGGGCTTAAATGTTACGCACCTCAGTCTAGAAAAGAATTGATTGATTATGCAATAAAGAATCAAATTATTTTAATTGCAGTTAATGCTGAAAAAATCTTAAAAGCAACGCAGGAAATCAAAGATATAATCAATAGAAATATTGGCTACCCTGATGGAATTGGCGCAGTATGGGCGTTGGAACATAAAGGTTTAGACAATGTAGTTAGAATTCCAGGAGTAGAATTATGGTTGGATATAATTCAACAAACTTATCATGAGAAATCATTCTATCTTGTCGGTGGAACGGAAGAAGTTATTCAAAAAACTGTTGAGAATCTTAAACAAGATTTTCCTGGGATTAATATTGTTAACTTCAGAAATGGATTTTTGAAAACAAATAATGAAAAAGAAGAACTAATAAAGGATATCGTATATTTAAAACCTGATTTCGTCTTTGTTGCAATGGGATCTCCAAAACAAGAAAAACTTATGGAAGAATTACAAAAAAAACATTCGGCAGTTTATCAAGGATTAGGTGGAAGTTTTGATGTATACACTGGAACTGTCAAAAGAGCCCCAAACTGGTGGGTAAAAAATAATCTAGAATGGGCGTATAGATTGGTTAAGCAACCATCGAGAATCAAAAGACAAATTCATTTAATTCGATTTTTCATACTTCTCAAATTAGGGAAGTTATAATTAAATAAAAGACAAAAAAAGAAATATGAAAAAAATAACTCTTATCGCTGGAGCAAGACCTAACTTCATGAAAATTGCCCCTATAATTCATGCAATTATCGATGCAAAACAAAACAACGGAGTACAAATTGACTACCGATTGATTCATACAGGGCAGCATTATGACAAAAAAATGTCTGGTGATTTCTTTACCGAGTTGGAGATTCCAGAGCCTCACGCAAACTTAGAGTCAGGAGGTGGTAGTCAAGCTGAACAAACAGCCAACATCATGGTACGTTTTGAAAAAGAATTACTAGAAAACCCAACTGATTTAGTACTTGTTGTAGGTGATGTTACAAGTACGATGGCTTGTGCAATTGTTGCTCAAAAATTACATACAAAAGTGGCTCATGTTGAAGCAGGAATAAGATCTAACGACTGGACTATGCCTGAGGAAATCAATCGCTTAGTAACAGATTCAATTACAAATTATTTCTTTACTACTTCAAATGTGGCGAATCAAAATCTATTACAAAACGGAGTCAAAAAAGAAAACATTTTCTTCGTTGGTAATACTATGATTGATACTTTACTAAAACAAAGACCACGTTTTCGCAAACCTGCCATTTGGGATGAATTGAAATTACAAGATAAAAATTACATCATGATGACCTTACATCGTCCATCAAATGTAGACGAAGAGAGTAAGTTGAAAGAACTACTTGATGAAATTATCAACAACACGCAAGATTTACCATTGATTTTCCCTGTTCATCCACGAACAGCTAAAATATTACAAAACTTAGGTGTCAATAATCAACGACTTCATTTCACTGAACCAATGAGTTATCTTGAGTTTAATTATTTGGTTGAACGTGCCAAAGCGGTTGTGACTGATTCAGGAGGAATTACTGAAGAAACGACCGTTTTGGGGGTTCCGTGCATGACATTACGAGATAATACAGAACGACCAGAAACAGTTACTGAAGGTACAAATGAACTCATCGGAACTAATCCTAAAGCGATTCAACCGTCTATGGAAAAGTTATTCTCAGGAAACTGGAAAAAAGGAGAAATTCCAGAATTGTGGGATGGAAATACAGCAAAAAGAATTATTGATATAATAACACAACTGAATATTGATTAAATTAGTCGACAAAAAAGAACAAGTTAACGGAATAAATCCTAAATTTGTAGAGGAATAATCAAAATGACTGAAATCGAAACAAGTACAATAATTGGGAACTTTTTAAGTTCTATTTTTTCCAACTTAGTATTAACTAGTTTGTTATTGTTTTTGATTTCCTTTTTAATTGTTGTATTTACTATTCCAAAAATCATATTCGTAGCATTCTCGAAAAGATTGATTACGCCTATTGTTTCTAGGAGTTCACATACAAGTTTTACGCCTGCTTTTGGAGGTGTTGCCATCTATCTTTCCATTATTCTTAGCTCAATTGCAATTCAATTACATACACAGAATGACTTTGGATATGCAATTTCAGCGGCTATCACATTTATATTTATTGTAGGACTAAAAGATGACTTGGTCAATTCTAGAGCGAAATCTAAACTTCTCGGTGAAATTGTTGCTGTTTTGTTAATTAGTTTTCACCCATTAATGATTGTCAATAATTTCCATGGTTTCCTTGGTATTTATCAAATAAGTTCAATAATAACAGTACCACTTGTACTCATTTTTTTTATTATAATAATCAATTCTTACAATTTAATTGATGGAATTGATGGCCTTGCAGGATCTATAGGAATTCTGATTAGCTGTATTTTTGCATTTTATTTCATAGCAACAAAAGATTATTACTTCTTTATGTTAGCACTCATTCTTGTTGGTTCACTTTTAGGATTTTTATTCTTTAACTTACAGAAAACAAATAAAAAAATATTCATGGGAGATTGCGGCTCACTTGTTGTAGGATTACTAATTGGAATTTTTTCTATTCGTTTCCTTAATTCAACAAATGAACACACCCAGTTTAATTTTATTCTTCCTGAAAACAAGCTTCCTGCTTTATTTTTTATTCTTTTCACTCCAATATTTGATACTATTAGAGTAGTTATCATTCGAATTTTGAAAGGAAAAAGTCCTTTCGAAGCAGATCGAAATCATTTACATCATGTTTTTGTTACAAAAGGTCTAAGTCACAAAAAGTCAACGTTTATTATCAGCGTATTACACATACTCATTATTGGGTTGATGTTAAGTATTTCAAAATGGTTTCATTCAGTTTTTACATTTTTTCTACTTGTGCTTGTTTATTCTTGTGTTGCATTCATTATATATGTGTACAGAAGAAAAAAACAATTTGAATTTAAAAAAATTAATTAAAAATCTGAATTTTTCCAATTTTATATAGCTTTGTAACAATTATGGTTCGCTTATTTTCTTTCATTTTTTTGAACATCTTACTTTTTTCATGTAACCTGAAGAAAGAATTGATCTATTTTCATAATAAAAACAGTTCATCAGACTCAACTAACTTGAGTGTAAACTTTAACACAGTAAAAATTAAACAAGGTGATATTGTATCGATTGATGTTTCTGCATTAGATCCTGAAACAGTTAAGATTTTCTATCGTGAACTACCCATCTTGTCTAGTGGACAACCTACAATGTATTCGAATGGTGTTGCAGCTACTGGTGGTTATTTAGTAGATTTCAATGGTCAAGTAACCTTACCAATCATTGGTAAACAATCAATTTCAAACCTTACTGCTCTTGAAGCCTCACAACTTATTCAAGATCAACTAAGAAACTATATCACTAATCCCATTGTATCTATTCGAATATTAAACTTCAAAATTACGGTACTCGGTGAAGTTAAAAATCCAGGGACTTTTACTATTCCAAATGAACGCATAACCTTACCTGAAGCTCTTGGACTTTCTGGTGATTTAAATATAACAGGTGTAAGAAAAAACGTTCTCATCATTCGAGAGAATAATGGGCAAAAAACTCAAGTTCGTATTGATTTGACTGATGCAAATATTATTCATTCACCTTATTACTATCTTCAACAAAACGATGTTATATACGTTGAACCCAATAGGGCTAAACGCAATTCAGCATTAGTCAGCGCAACAGCAGGTATATTTATTTCTGTTGCTTCGCTTATTGTTACAACTGTAAACTTGTTAGTTCGCTAAAATTATGTCAGATTATTCATCACATCACAACTTTGAAGATCAAGAATCTTCGATAAATATTAAGGATTTATTATCTACTTATCTTGTTTATTGGAAATGGATTTTACTTTCAACAATAATTGCTGTATCACTTGGATATTTGTATTTACGCTATACTGTAAATTTATACGAAGCTTCAGCATCTATTTTAATAAAAGATGATAAAAAAGGTGGAGCTGGTATTTCGGAACTAAGTGCTTTTGAAGATTTAGGTTTATTATCTTCAAGTTCAGCAATTGATAATGAAATTCAGATTCTAAACTCAAGAACATTGATCGGTAAAGTAGTTCGTGATCTTCGTTTAAATATTCAATATTACGATAACTCTGGTCCTGTTAAAAGAGAGCTATATCCTGAATCTCCAATCAATTTAACGATTCTTAAAGGAGATTCCTCTATTTATGAAAAATCAGCCGAATTTATTATCGAATTAATTGGTAACAATCGTTTTTCTATCGAAGATGAAAAGATAAATTTTAAAAAGGAATTTACATTTGGTGAAACTGTTAAACATGTAATAGGGGATTTCGTTATTACTCCAAGAGCTATTAAAAATGAACGTTTTAAGAAAAACAGAGAAGCCAAAAACTTTACTTTGGTGATTGAACCTTTTGAAAAAACGGTACTTCGATATCAAACTGCTATTTCAGTAGAACCTGTTAACAAAGAATCTAATGCTATTTCACTCAAATTAAAGGATGTTAACCCAGACAAAGCCATTGTCATTTTAAATAATTTGATCGAACAACATAAGAAAGATGCAATTGATGACAAAAACCAAGTTTCAAAAAATACATCCAAATTTATCAATGAACGTATTGAGTACATTACAAAAGAATTAAGTGAAGTTGAACAAGGTGCTGAAGGCTATAAAAGAGATCATGCATTAGTTGATGTTATTTCCGAAGCTGGAATATTTTTAGAAAATGCTTCGGAAAATGAAAAACTCATCGTTAAAAATGAGACTCGAATTAAAATGGCTGAATATGTAGTTGATTATTTAAATAAAAATAATGCTACAACAGATTTAATTCCAGCTAATTTAGGTTTGGAAAATCTTTCCATCGAGAAAATGATTGCTTCGTACAATGAAATGGTTCTTGAACGAAATCGATTGATTAAAAGTACCAGCCAAAATCACCCAATCATTCAAAATTTAGATGCCCAAATTTCAGGGCTTCAAAGAAGTTTAAAGGAATCTTTAAACAATATGAAAGAATCGTTGAAAATTGAAAATAGAACACTCGAAAAACAAGAAGATTTAATCAAGTCAAGAATCAACAAAGTTCCAACTTACGAAAGAGAATTCCGCGAAATTCAACGTCAACAACAAGTGAAGGAATCTTTGTATTTGTATCTTCTTCAAAAAAGAGAAGAAACAGAAATCGCTCTAGCTGTAACTGTCTCCAACTCAAAAATCATCGATTCAGCTTTTAGTTCCAGAAAAGTTGTTTCTCCAAACAGAAAGGTAATTTACTTAGCTTCATTACTTTTAGGTTTATTGATTCCAATTGGAATAATCTACCTAATCAATTTATTGGATACAAAATTACATGGTAAACTTGATTTGATAAAAATGAATTTACCCTATTTGGGTGATATTCCTTTATCGGATACAAAAGATCAAGTTATTATTGACAAGTCAAAAAATCATAGCATTTCTGAATCTTTCCGTTTGATGCGTACAAACGTTGATTTCATGTTAAAGTCAAAAGGAAAAGATGCTAAAGTAATTTTCGTCACATCAACAATTTCTAAAGAGGGAAAATCATTTATTTCTTTGAACTACACTTCCATTCTAGGGTTATCAAACAAAAAAGTAATTTTAGTAGGAATGGACTTACGTGCTCCAAAACTATTAGATTATGCTGGCTTAGATAAAGTAAAAGGTATAACCAACTATCTTGTAGATACAAATCTTACTCTTTCTGATGTAATCATAAAAAATCCTCTTGGATTTAAATTCGATATGCTTCCTTCTGGAGATATTCCTCCTAATCCATCAGAATTATTGATGGAAGCGAAAGTAAAAGAAATGTTTGATCAATTACGGGATGAGTATGATTACATTGTTGTGGATACTGCACCTGTAGGACCAGTAACGGACACTTTATTAATCAGTGATTACTCAGATGTAATTGTATATGTTTCTCGTGCTAACTACCTTGATAAACGCTTATTAAGCATACCAGATACGCTTTTGAAAGAGAAAAAATTGAAAAATATGGCTATCCTTGTTAACGGTTCAGAATCACACCGAAGTGGGTATGGGTATGGATACGGATATGGATACGGATATGGATTTGAAAACCGATCTGAAAAATGGTGGAAACGCCTTTTCGGTAAATAAAATTGGAATAATATAAATTTAGAAAGCTCTCCTTTGTGAGGGCTTTTTTTGTAGCTTTGAAAGATGAATTCAATACAAAACTTGGATGAATTATACATGCGTCGTTGCATCGAATTGGCTCAAAACGCTCGTTCCGAAGTAGCTCCAAATCCCAAGGTTGGTGCTGTAATTGTTCATCAAGGAAAAATAATCGGAGAAGGTTTTCATCAAAAATATGGTCAAGCACATGCAGAAGTAAATGCAATTAATTCAGTTGCAGATCATTTACTTTTAGCTGAATCAACCATTTATGTTTCACTCGAACCATGCGCTCATTTTGGAAAAACACCTCCTTGTGCTGACTTATTGATTCATCATCGATTTCAACGCGTAGTTATCGGTTGCGTTGATCCTTTTCCTTCTGTTGCCGGAAAGGGAATCGAACGATTAAAAAACGCAGGTATTACAGTTGATGTTGGCATACTTGAAAAGGAATGTCGTGAATTAAATCGAATGTTTTTTGTTTCTAATACGTTCAAAAGACCATACATCACGCTGAAATGGGCACAAACTAAAAATGGATTTATTGATCAAGATCGATCTAACAATCATAAAGGCATTCATTGGATCAGTAGTCCTGAAGCAAAACCATTTGTGCATCAACTACGTTCAGAGCATCAGGCAATTCTTGTTGGAAAAAATACCCTATTAAACGATAATCCGAGTTTAACGGTTCGTGAAGTTTCTGGTAAAAATCCCATTCGTATCGTTATCGATCGTCAGTTAGAACTTGATCTTTCGTCGGCTATCTTTAGTAAAGATGCGGAAACTTGGATTTTAAATGAGATAAAAACGGATCAATTAGAACATCTTTCTTATTTTCAATTGACTGATTTTTCTCTTACTTCCATCCTTGAATTTTTGCACTCACACCACATTCAATCCCTTTTTGTGGAAGGAGGTAAAGTGGTATTAAATCAATTTTTAGACCTGGGTATTTGGGATGAAACAGTTGTAATTCAGGGTGAAACTGTATTTCAATCAGGTAATAAAGCCCCTAAAATGCCTTCTGAAATTCAATTTACTCAAACAAAACTAGATTCCAATTGGGTCTATCATTTTAAAAAACCAATATGCTTTTAATCGGAAGTATTGCTGCATCTTCACTCATTTTTGTGTTATTCAAACTTTTTGTAAAGTTTCAAATTGATACTTTTCAAGCTATTGTATTCAATTATTTTACCGCTTTTAGTTTAGGGATTTGGCTTTTTAATGAAAATTACTCACCCCAAATTTGGGAAAATCAAATTTGGTTCTACCCTACTCTTATAACTGGCTTTCTATTCATCGGATTATTTGTTGTCATGGGATTAAGTACACAATTCAATGGAGTCGGTAAAACGAGCATAGCGGTCAAAATGAGTATGGCTTTTTCCATCGTTTTGTTTTTGTTTCTTTTTAATGAATCGCTATCATGGTTTAAAATGGTGGGAATTCTAGGTGCAATTCTGAGTGTTTTTCTCGTTTCAAGTTCCGATTCCACAACTTCTTCCCAAAATAAAAAACATGTTTGGATGTTATTTTTCCTGTTTTTTGGTAGTGGACTTTTAGATTTAATGCTCAATTATTCACAACAAAATTGGCTTGGATCGCTTCATTCAGCCTTGTATAGTGCTTTCGGATTCGGTTTTGCAGCTATCATTGGGTCAATAGTTCTGCTAATTCAAATTTTACGAAACAAAACGATTTTTCATTGGAAAAACATTCTGGCAGGTATTTTACTGGGAATACCTAATTTTTTCTCTATTTATTTGCTTTTGGCATCCTATCAATCCAAGGTTCTTTCTGATGCGTCCATTTTAGCCGTTACTAATGTTGGTGTTGTACTTCTGAGTAGTTTAATTGGTTTATTTTTCTTTCACGAAAAGAATACGATCAAACAATGGATTGGTTTAGTATTCGCGTTGCTTTCTATTCTATTCATCTATTTAAGCACCAGACTATGAACAAAGTAGAAATTTGGCAATTTATTCACCAAAAAGTGGAAAATGAACTCGTATTTCTACAAATGGAGTGGAAAAAACAACAAGAATCCGTTTGGAACGAAACCAAGTCATCTGCAGGAGATAAACATGAAACAGGGCGAGCAATGGCTCAATTGGAAGTGGAACAATTAGGTAAAACATTACGTGAAAAAGAAAATTTGCTCAAGGATATCCAAAAAATTTCGACTGAAACTATTGATACAAAAATTTCACTTGGAAGTTTGGTACATACTTCGCAAGGAATTTTTTACTTCTCCATAGGACTTGGTATGTTGAAAATCAAGGATCAAACCATTTTTTGTGTCAGTTTACAATCACCAATAAGTATTCATTTTATGGGTAAAACGATTGGCGAAAATGTTCAATTTCAAGGTAAGTCGTTTGAAATTTTACGAATCGAGTAAAAACTACGTGTAATTTCGTTATATTCGTTCGACAAAATTGAAAGGCTAATTTGGCTATTTCAAATCGACCCAACATGAAAATATATCCAATCAATACAGGGAATTTCAAACTAGATGGCGGTGCCATGTTTGGTGTTGTCCCAAAATCTTTGTGGCAAAAAACAAATCCTGCCGATGAAAATAATTTATGTTCTTGGTCCATGCGTTGTCTTCTCATTGAAGATGGAAATCGATTAATGTTGATTGATACAGGAATTGGAGATAAACAATCCGAAAAATTTTTCTCGCATTATTATTTACATGGCAATGACAGTTTACATCTTAATTTGTCAAAATATGGTTTTTCGGTTGATGAAATAACAGATGTATTTTTAACTCACCTGCATTTTGATCATTGTGGTGGAGCAATTCAATGGAACAAAAATCAAACTGGTTTTGAGCCTGTCTTTAAAAACGCACATTATTGGAGTACTGAGAATCATTGGAAATGGGCAACTGAGCCCAATCCCAGAGAAAAAGCATCTTTCCTTCAAGAAAATATCATTCCCATACAAGAAAGTGGTCAATTAAAGTTTGTTGATAGAAAGGGATCATATTCTTCTGAAGTCTTCCCAAATATCGACGTTCTTTTCGTGGATGGACACACCGAATCAATGATGATTCCTCATATTCACTATAAAGGCAAAACGATCGTTTTCATGGCAGATTTATTACCCAGTACAGGACACATTCCTTTGCCTTACGTGATGGGTTACGATACTCGCCCGCTGATTACATTGACAGAAAAGGAACGCTTTTTGAATGAAGCTTGTGAAAAAGAATACATTTTATTTTTGGAACATGATTCAAAAAATGAATGCTGTACCCTTCAACAAACAGAAAAAGGAATTCGATTAAAAGATACTTTTTCATTGGAACAAATTTTTGGATAAGTAGAAAAACAACACGATATGAATACATATTTAGCTAAAATATTAACCCAAGTTAAAACGATCATTATTCCGGGTCTCGGTGCATTGACGGTTACCAATGAACGAACAGGTGAAATCATGTTCATGTCCTACCTAAAATTTGATGATGGTGAATTAGCCAAATTTATTGCGGAGGAAGAAGGAATTGAGTTGAATGAAGCTAAAAATCAATTAGCTAAATATGTTCGTGAAATTCAGGCGACTCTAGACAAAGGTGAAAATTTTGATCTATTTCAATTTGGTCGATTTACTAAAACAGCTGGTGAAACAACCTTTGTTCCTTGGAGCGAAATCAATGGTTCTATTGTTGAAGAAGAACCTAAAAACGAGATAGAAACTTCATCCGATTCAGTAACCGAAGAACCTCAAACAAAGGAAAATCAATCCTTAGAAATAGAAAAAAGCATCGAAAATGAAGAGATTCAATCACCATCTTTGGATGATATATTAAATCGAGTTGATGAATCAGAAATCGAAATAAAGAATGAAATTATTCCTGAAACAACAAGCGAATTACACACGGAAAAAACTGATATTCAAGAAATTGAAGAACAACAAAACGATTCAGTTATAGCTCAAATTGAAGAAGAAAATAAAACAACAAATTCAGAGGAAAAGGAAAAAATTGAAATTCTACCCAATGAAAATGCATACATAACCCCTCAGGAATTAAAGGAAAAAGAAATTGTGACGATTGAAACATCAAATCAATCAGAAGAAAAAAACCAGGTTATTATGCCCGAAAAGCCTAAAAAAGGGTTTCGATTTTGGATGTTATTTGTTATTCTTCCTATTCTTTTTGTAACTGGAATTGGTATTTATGTCATTTATGAATCCATGCGAGCTGTAACGCCAGCATTAAAAGAAAATTTAAAAGAAAAATTTGAAGAAAGGGTTGGTGCTGATGAAGAGTTTGTTGATGAAATGTTCGATGATACAACTCAAAATAACTCAAATGAAACTATTGAAAAAACAGAAGAACCTGTTGTTGAAGAAAATGTAATAAAAGAGGAAAAAATCGAAAAACCAGTAAAACAAAAAACACCTGTTGAAAAACCATCAGTACCTGTTTCCAACGTTGATTTGCCTTTTCAAATTATCATTGGTTCATTTAGTTCAGAAGCAAATGCCCAAAAATTAGCCCAATCTGAAGGTGCAAAATATTTGGGGAAAATTGGTGGAATGCATCTAGTTTCATTGGGTGGCTACAATTCCATGCAAGAAGCACAACAAGCTTTAAAAAACAGTGGAAAGAAAGGCTGGGTTAAAAAAATGTAACAAATAGAATATGATATAATGAAGAAAGCTGGAAATTAAAATCCAGCTTTTTCTTTGGGATATGCATTGAATGTGCCTGTTCCTGTGGCAATTAATTCATTATCTTGATTGAATATTTTTCCTTCTGCAACTAGAATTCGATTCCCTTTAGAGATTAATTGTCCAATTGCAGTCAGTTTATCACCTAAAAATGCGGGAGCATGAAAACGAGAAGTTAACTCAATCGTAGAAACAACTTGGTTTCTTTCACAAACAGCACTTAAAGCAGCTACACCAAGTGTTGCATCGAGTAATGATGCTATTACACCACCATGGGCAGCTTTCGGTGTTGCTAATAAATCAGCTGTAATTTCCATCCAATAGGTAACTTTTCCAGCATCTTGAATAGCAAAATTCATATGGACAAAACGCCCAAAAGCATTGTGTTCGATGTAAGCTTGAATAAGTGGATGCTGATTTAAGTTCATCAAGAAACAACTGGTTTATTTACATGAATATCCATTTGCGGAAAAGGAAAGTGCAAATTATTCTTAGGGAATTCACTGTAGACTTTTTCATTTAATTCAAAGAATACATTCCAATAATCTTCTGTTTTGGTCCAAACACGCAAAGTGATATTGACAGAAGAATCTGCTAGTTGACCTAACCCAACAAATGGCTCTGGATCTAATAAAATTCGTTTATCGTCGTTTATTAATCTCATCAAAACTTCTCTTGCAACACGGTAATCATCGCCATAAGAAATTCCAATATTCATGTCCACCCTACGCTTATCTGCTTTGGTATAATTAATAATGTTACCATTTGCTACAGGTCCATTTGGCAAAATGATGATTTTATTATCAACCGTATGCAAATAGGTATTAAAAATCAAAATTTCTTTCACAGTACCAGATTCATTTTGTGTTTGAATAAAATCTCCAACACGGAAAGGTTTGAACGCTAATATCATCACTCCTCCAGCAAAATTGGACAATGTACCTGAAAAAGCCATACCAATTGCTAAACCTGCTGCTCCTAAAATTGCAACAAAAGATGTCATTTCAATCCCTAATTGCGTAACACCAGTTACAACAACCAAAATCTTAAGAGTAATTGAAGTAAGACTCGTTAAAAATGAAATTAATCCTGGATCTGTATTGCTTTTAGTCAAAACTTTTCGAACTCCTTTTGACAAGGTTTTTGCCAACCAGAAACCAACAATAAAAATAAGTACAGCAACGATTAAGTTACTTCCAATTTTCACCAACCATTGATACACCTCATCCCAGTTGAAACCCATTATCTTTTCGATATTTTTAGAAACAGAATCAACTTCTTGTGTAATTTCTTCTTTCATTTGAAATAATTTTTTGAACGGGCAAATTTACGAAAGCAAACAGGAAATGTCAAGGAAAGAAATCAAAATAAACATAAAAAACACTGATATACAACAGATTAAAATCAATAACAAGTATTAATGAGTAGTTTTTCACTAATCAATTTCGTATTCTAATCGGATGGTAATACTAGCTGTTTTATCTTTTGAACTAGTGTTAAATGAACCTCCCCAACTGTAATCTTCTGCCGAATTTTTTGCTGTAATTTGAATTACTCCCATGGATGCGTTTTTCAAATTACCCATTGATGAACCTGCATTTTCAGCAATCTTTTGAGCTCTCTCTTTCGCATCTTGTGTCGCATCTTGAATCATTTCAAGCTTCAATGCCGCTAATTTTGTATAATAATAATCTGGAGCCATCGACACTAATTCTATTCCTTGATTAATGAGTTCGGTAACTTCACGTGAAATTTGCTCTATTTTATTGACTTCCTTTGATTCGATTCGAAGTGATTGCTCTAAGCGATAACCAGAAAAATAAGATCCTTGCACATTTCCATAAGAATCATAACTAGATGAATATTCTTTCTGGATGTCCACAGCTGAAAAGACAATCGATTCACTTGCTATCCCTTTGGATACTAAATATTGCTTAATTCGTTCACGATCAGCTTTTAATTCTGATGATGCTTCTTTTAAATCTCCACTACGTTTAGAAAAACTGGCTTTCCAAACGATTAAATCTGATGTAAAATTAGATTCGCCCAAACCCGTCACCGAAATTGCTTGTTTCTCTTTTTGTCGGGAAGCATAAGCTCCACCAATTATTACTGCAGAACCAAGAACTGCAATAGAAATAATGATTGTTCCAATGTATTGTTTCATCTTTTCTTTATTAAAGGTTATTCTTCTAAATCAAATAATGTTGGTTGTCCGTCTTCGTCATCTCCATTATTTCCTTCCTGTGTTAAATCCCATTCCATGGTTGCTCCATCTTCATCATTCGAATCCGAACCTTCCACTGTCGGTTTTACATCTTCTGGCCAAGGCTCTCCACCATCGATTTCATGTGTTAGAACGATTTCTTTCACTTTTAATTTCGTCAATTGATTTCCTTGTGCTTTCATTCCTTTCACATCAATCAAATCTGCGATATTGACTACATTATCAGGAAGATTTTTCGTTTCTTTCAATAACTTGTTGTAAACGATACGTAATTCCGGACGGAAACTGGTTGAAACAGCATGCATGTATGATCCTTCTGTTTCCGTTATAAAACTTACTCGTTTATCCGTAGTCACCTCACAAACAAAGCGTTTCACATAATGTATTTCTTTTTCTGAATCATAATAAGCAGTTGAAATCGGTCTGTCTGGTACCCATTTTTCAATGTGTATCATATCTTCATCAAAGTGAGTAGCTAAATCAAAACTCGATAAACGATATTCTCCATTCTTATACAAAGTCAAAATACGATCTGAACCCTTAAATGAGCCTAAGAACTTGCCTCTACCTTCGTCATTCAAACGACCTACAACCGTGTCGTACCAAATTTTTCGAGCAGCAAGTGTAGATCCACCCACTTCTTTCTGAACGATTTTCTGAACAATTTCTTTAGTAACTCGATTTCCGGACGCTCCTCTTCCTTTGATCAATAATTCACCAAAATCGATGTCAAAACGCAAACGTTTCAAATGAGGACGAGGTCGAAGTAAAATGGTCACCACCTCGCGCTCACCATTCTGATGTACAGCAAAATACAGAAGTTTAGATCCTTTTGTTCCTCGAGTTAGATCATATTCTGTGTCACGTGTAACCGAATTGACAAAGAAACGCTTCATCATGGTTGCACCACCAATTCCATCTTGGTACATCATGTGATAAATGGTGCGAGTATCCCCTTTTTTCCATACATCCGCATGAACAATGCCTTTACCCACAAATTTTTTATCTGCCACTTTAGTTACCATCATTTTTCCTGTATTAAAGAAAACAATGATATCATCTATTTCAGAACAATCATTGACTGGTTCACTTTTTTTCAATCCCCAACCAATAAAACCTTCCTCACTATCAACATAAAGTTTTCGATTCGCGATTATAACCTTTGTAGCTGTGATATTATCGAAAACTTTGATTTCTGTTTTTCGCTCTCTTCCTTCACCAAAACGCTTTTTCAAATCTTTGAAATAGTCGATGGCATAATCAATGAGATTGGCTAACTTTTCTTTTACCTCCTCCATTTCAGCTTCGAGCTTCAAAATAGCTTCATCGGCTTTATCGCTATCAAAACGGGTGATTCGAATCATTTGAATTTGCGTCAATCGCTGTAAATCTTCATCCACGATATCGCGCATCAAATTTTTGCGGAACGGTTCAAATCGTTTGTACATGTATCCATACAAACTTTCTTTATCTGCATACAGTTTGAAATCAATGTACATTTCTTCTCGGATGAAGATTTTTTCCAAGGTTGAAAAATGCCACTGTTGTAACAATTCATTCAAACGGATTTCCAATTCCCATTTGAGCAATTTTACTGTATTATCTGTATTGATTCGTAAAATTTCGCTAACACCTATGAATCGAGGTTTGTTTCCATCGATAATCGACGCATTGGGAGAAATGGAAACTTCACAATCCGTAAATGCATAAAGAGCGTCTAATGTTTTATCGGGAGAAACGCCTGGTGCAAGATGAATAATAATTTCTGCTTCAGCTGCCGTATTGTCCTCGATTTTTTTGATTTTAATTTTTCCCTTTTCGTTGGCTTTGATGATGGATTCAATCAAAGAAGTGGTGGTTGTTCCAAAAGGAATTTCATTGATAATCAAAGTTTTGTTATCCACTTTTTTAATCTTAGCCCGTACACGAACTTTTCCTCCTCTCAATCCATCGTTATAATTGGAAAAATCGGCCATTCCACCATTGAGAAAATCGGGAAATATTTCGACTTTTTTTCCCCGTAAATGATTGATTGACTGATCAATTAATTCGATGAAATTGTGTGGTAGAATTTTACAAGCCATTCCAACTGCAATTCCTTCGGCTCCTTGAGCTAGAAGTAGCGGAAATTTGACTGGAAGTTGATCGGGTTCTTTGTTACGACCATCATAACTAGCTAACCAATTGGTTGTCTTAGGATTGAACACAACATGACTTGCAAACTTTGACAAACGTGCTTCGATGTAACGAGCTGCTGCTGCACCATCTCCCGTTAGTGTATTTCCCCAGTTTCCTTGACAATCGATGAGAATATCTTTTTGTCCCAATTGAACCAAAGCATCTCCGATAGAAGCATCCCCATGCGGGTGATATTTCATGGTATTTCCGATGATGTTTGCCACCTTGTTGTAACGACCATCATCCATTTCTTTCATGGAATGCAAAATGCGTCGTTGAACTGGTTTTAAACCATCAAACAAAGAGGGTACCGCACGTTCTAAGATTACGTAAGATGCATAATCCAAAAACCAATTTTCATACAGTCCATTCAAAGGAATGATGGTGTCATCTACTTTTGATTTCTCAAATGGATTGTGTTCTTGCCCCTCTTCTTGTGCGTCGTTTGTTTCCTCGATTTCGTCTTCAGCCATAATTTACGATGCATTATCCAATTTATCTAACTCTGCTTTTTTCAAGCGTTCAATTTCTTCTTCCGAATCTTTTTCAACTCGAAGGTTTTCGATAATAAAATCTTGTCTTTCAGGCGTATTTTTGCCCATGTAATAAGAAAGAATATTGTCGATCGACATTTCTTTGGACAAAATAACGGGTTCTAATCGAATGTCATCCCCTATAAAATGTTTGAACTCATCCGGTGAAATTTCTCCCAAACCTTTGAATCGTGTAATTTCTGGATTTTTCCCAAGTTCAGCAATCGCATTGATTCGTTCTTCTTCGCTGTAACAATAGATTGTTTTCTTTTTGTTTCGAACACGAAAAAGAGGTGTTTGTAATACATAGACATGATTTCGCTTCACCAAATCAGGGAAAAACTGAAGGAAAATGGTCAAAAGTAAAAGTCGGATGTGCATTCCATCAACATCGGCATCGGTTGCAATTACAATATTGTTATAACGCAAATTATCCATGTCTTCTTCAATATCCAGTGCTGCTTGAACCAAGTTAAACTCCTCGTTTTCATACACCACTTTTTTGGTTAATCCATAGCAATTTAGCGGTTTTCCACGTAAAGAGAATACAGCCTGAGTATTGACATCCCTTGATTTTGTAATGGATCCACTTGCTGAATCTCCCTCGGTAATAAACAAAGTCGTTTGTTCACGGCGCTCGTCTTTCAAGTCTGTTAAATGGATACGGCAATCGCGTAATTTTTTGTTGTGAAGACTTGCTTTTTTTGCACGATCTCGTGCCAATTTACGAATTCCAGACAATTCTTTTCGCTCCCGCTCTGATTGCTTAATTTTCTTTTCAATCGTTTCAGCAATTTGTGGATTACGATGAAGGAAGTTGTCTAGTTTTTCTTTTAAAAAGTCATTGATAAATGAACGCATTGACTGCCCACCAGGTTCGATCTCTTGTGAACCCAGTTTGGTTTTTGTTTGCGATTCAAAAACAGGTTCAACCACTTTAACGGAAACCGCAGCAACGATGGATTGACGAATATCGGATGCATCATAATTTTTGTTGTAAAAATCACGAATCACTTTTGCGACTGCCTCACGGAATGCACTTTGATGTGTTCCTCCCTGTGTGGTATGCTGACCATTTACAAATGAGTAATAATCTTCTCCGTAGGTTTTTCCATGAGTAAAAGCTACTTCAATATCTTCTCCTTCTAAATGAATGATTGGATAAAGTGGATCACCGTCCATATTATCTTCGAGCAAATCTTTTAATCCATCTTTTGAATTGAATTTTTCACCATTGTAATAAATGGAAAGTCCTCGATTCAAATAGCAGTAATTCCAAAACATTTTATTGAGATAAGCTGCTTTGAAATTGAATTTCTTAAAAATGGTGTCGTCAGGAACAAATTCAAAGTAGGTTCCATTTGCTTCTGTTGTTTCTTCTAATGCGGAATCTTCAGTTAATTCACCACGTGTAAAAACCGCTTGTTTCTTTTGTCCATCCCGAACAGAATAAACCATAAAATAGTCAGAAAGCGCATTTACTGCTTTGGTACCAACCCCGTTTAATCCGACCGATTTTTTAAAAGCCTTAGAATCATACTTTCCACCTGTATTGATTTGGGAAACACAATCGATTACCTTTCCAAGAGGGATTCCACGACCATAATCGCGAACAGAAACTTTTCCATCTTTCACTTTGATGTCAATTCTTTTTCCATTCCCCATTACAAATTCATCAATGGAATTATCGACAATTTCTTTCACCAGAATGTAAATACCATCATCAGCGGAAGATCCGTCGCCTAATTTTCCGATATACATTCCCGGACGAAGTCGAATGTGTTCTTTCCAGTCGAGGGATCGAATATTATCTTCTGTGTATTGATTTTCTGCCATTTTACACGAATTTTATCGCTAACAAACAAAAATACAGAAATAGTAAGATAGAATTACATACTTTCAAACGAACTTATGAACGAGACATCGTTAACAATACAAATCGATTCTTTTTCGTAATAAAACCCAAGAAATAAAACGATGAAAAACCATCTTTTATCGACAATTTACAGTGTTTTATCTGAAAAAATCATAAAAAAAATAATAAACCCAAAAACAATGAATCAAACAAATGATAATCAATCAATTAAAGCAACTAAAAAGCTAAATAATTACATTCTAAATCACTGATTTTATTAACAAAAACGAATTTTTTTTCTTAAACATCCAATTTCGCAAGGATATTCCGTTATATTTGTTTCGATAATTTAATAGAAAACATTCTAAAAACCAAAACTATGAACAAAGCAGAATTGATCGATGCAATTGCATCTGAAGCTGGATTGTCTAAAGCAGATGCTAAAAAAGCATTGGACGCATTTGTAAGCGCAACTTCTTCTGCGTTGAAAGCAGGAGATCGTATTTCTCTAGTAGGATTCGGATCTTTTTCAGTTTCTAAGCGTGAAGCTAGAACAGGGCGTAACCCTCAAACTGGAAAAGAAATCAAAATCGCTGCTAAGAATGTTGTACGCTTCAAAGCAGGTTCTGAGTTGTCTGATAATGTGAACTAATCAGTATAACTTAAAAACAAAATTGAAAGAGCAGTCGAATGATTGCTCTTTTTTTTGCCTCAAAATTTGTTCCTTTGCACTATGGAAGAAAAAATCTTGGACGAATTTTACCAAATCATCACTCCCAACAAAGTGGAAATGTTTGACCGAATTGCTGCTGATCGAACCAAACACCTAACGGTTGTTTTAGAAAACATTTATCAAGAACACAATGCAAGTGCAGTCGTAAGGTCCTGTGACTGTTTTGGAATCCAAGAACTTCACGTGATAGAAAAAGACAACCAATACAAAATCCAACGTGACATTGCTTTAGGCGCTGGTCGCTGGGTCGATATGTACAATTACAACCAAGGAACAACTGTAACGCAAGACTGTATTTCAAAATTAAAACAACGCGGATTTAAAATCATCGCCACGACACCACACGAAAACGCACAAACTATTTACGATCTAGATTTAAAACAACCAGCAGCATTGGTTTTCGGTACAGAACGAAGAGGAATCAGTGAGGAAGTAAAAGAACTCGCTGATGAATTTGTTACCATTCCCATGTATGGTTTCACCGAAAGTTTCAATATTTCAGTTTCTGTAGCAATCATTTTAAATACACTTCGGCAACGTTTGGAAAAATCCGAATACGTTTGGAAACTTTCACCTAAAGAACAAATCGAATTAAAAATAAAATGGTGTCGAAAAATTCTCAATGGTGGAGATTTACTTGAACAGCATTTCCGCCAAAAATGGACAACTAACAATTTTTAAGAGATTCCTTTTTGTGCTTAACAATCCTTAACAGAAAAGCGTTTTGCATTTTTTTGAACCTGTTTTAATTTTGTAAAAATGAAATTAACAGTAACCAAAAATGAGAACAAATTATAAGTCATTAGCACTCGGAATCCTTGGAGGAATGTTACCCCTTGGAATTTATTTAGCATTTAGCACCTCTAATTCTTCTTCCTTATCTGATCAAGTAATTGATGGAAACCGAAATTCATTTGCACAACAAGTGAACATGCCGAATTTCAATCCAGCTTTAACCGATAATTTTGTACAAGCTTCTGAAAATTCGCTACAATCGGTTGTTCATGTCACAACAAAAGTCGTCAAAACGCACATTCAACGTGATCCATTTTATGAGTTTTTCTATGGCCCAGGCTCGGGAAATAGAGAATTTAAACAATATGGTTCTGGTTCTGGATCTGGGGTGATTGTTTCATCAGAAGGATATATCATTACAAACAACCACGTAATCGATGATGCATCTGAAATTGAAGTGATTTTAAACGACAATTCAAAGTATACGGCAAAAATCGTCGGTACGGATCCATCCACTGATTTGGCTGTACTAAAAATTGAAGCAAAAAACCTGGCAGCAATTCCACTAGGAAATAGTGACGATTTGCGCGTTGGAGAATGGGTGCTTGCTGTAGGAAATCCGTTTAATCTTACATCAACAGTCACAGCAGGAATTGTCAGTGCAAAAGCTCGAAATATTAATTTATTGAGTGATCGAACACGCCAAGACATAGTACCGATTGAATCGTTCATTCAAACGGATGCAGCTGTCAACCCTGGAAACAGTGGAGGTGCGTTGGTCAACACAAAAGGTGAATTGGTTGGAATTAACACAGCAATTGCATCACAAACGGGAAGTTATGCTGGATATTCGTTTGCAATCCCCGTCAATTTAATGCAAAAAGTGATGCGTGACTTGATTGATTACGGAATGGTTCAACGAGGATTTTTAGGTGTTCAAATTTCCGATATCAATCAGGAAATCAAAGAGAAAAACAGTTTACCTTCCCTTCGAGGTGTATTTGTTTCCAAAGTAAATGAAGATGGCGGAGCAGAAAAAGCAGGAATTAAAGATGGTGATGTCATTTTAAAAATTGGTTCACGTGATGTAAACTCGGTTGCGGAATTGCAAGAGGAAGTTGGAAAACGAAGACCAGGCGATAAACTATCCGTTACTGTTCGTAACAAAAAAGGCGAAGAAGTGGTCAAAGAAATTGTTTTGCGCAATGCGAACGGAGAAACTGCATTAATTAGCAAAGCAGAAGTATCAAAAAACACCGCCCTTGGAGCCACTTTTGTTCCATTGACAGATAAAGAGAAAAAGGAACTAAACGTTTCTTATGGAGTAAAAATTAAATCATTAAACACGGGAAAACTCAAAGCGTTGGGATTGGAACCGGGGATGATAATAACCAAAATTAACAATGAACCTGTTAATGATGTAGAACAACTTACATCCAAATTAAACAGTGGTGGAAAAGGGATTTTACTCGAAGTAATGACTTCAAGTGGCAAAAAAGACTACGTAGGATTTGGGTTGTAAACCTGAGATCAATTTTTTATTTCGAGATAAGACAAAAAAACAGATACAAACGTGTAGGTAATATGCTTACACGTTTGATTTATTAAGACACAGTAAAGAAGGCATGATTTTTGTGTGAAAAAAAGTTTATTAAAAACCTAAAAATATTTTTGGAAATACCCTTTATTTCGTCGTACCTTTGTGGTCAATTTTCAGAGATATTCTTAAAAAAGCAGCGTTAGTTACATGAGACAACTTAAGATTACAAAATCGATTACTAATCGAGAAAGCCAATCGCTTGACAAATACCTACAAGACATCGGTAAAGAAGAACTGATTACAGCGGAGGAAGAAGTTGAGTTGGCAAGAAAAATTAAACAAGGTGACCAACGTGCTTTAGAGAAGTTGACTCGAGCAAATCTTCGTTTCGTTGTTTCAGTTGCAAAACAGTATCAAAATCAAGGATTAACTCTTCCTGATTTAATCAATGAAGGGAATTTAGGATTGATCAAAGCAGCACAAAAATTCGATGAAACACGTGGATTTAAGTTCATCTCTTATGCCGTTTGGTGGATTCGTCAATCTATCTTGCAAGCTTTGGCTGAGCAAGCTCGTATCGTTCGACTTCCCTTAAACCAAGTTGGTTCTTTAAATAAAATCAACAAGGCATTTTCAAAATTGGAACAAGAGTTCGAACGTCCACCGTCCGCTGAAGAATTAGCAGAAGCCTTGGAAGTTCCAGAAGATAAAATCAAAGAAAGCTTAAATGTTTCAGGTCGTCACGTTTCCATGGATGCTCCTTTGTCTTCTTCTGAAGATGGTGGTACATTGATGGACGTAATGGCAAACACAGATTCTCCGAAAGCAGATCACGCATTAATGGCTGAATCATTGCAGCGAGAAATCGAACGATCTTTAAGCACTTTGACAGATAAGGAACGTGAAATCATTCGTTTGTTCTTCGGAATAGGAATGAACCACGGATTGACCTTGGAAGAAATTGGAGCTAAATTCAACTTGACACGCGAACGAGTAAGGCAAATTAAAGAAAAGGCAATTCGTCGTTTGAGACATACATCGCGAAACAAATTGTTAAAATCTTATTTAGGATAAAAATTCAACGGCTGTTCACTTGTGTGGGCAGCCGTTTTGGCTTAGTAAATTTTTAAAATCAAATCTCAATAATCACAAAAAAAATGGAATCTGCTGTAGGTTACGAAAAAGAACTTAATGCACACGTAAAACGTGAACGCGCCGCTGTTGTTCTAGCAAGCAAAACTGGGGAATTGTTGTATGACAAAGGAATCGAATTGGTTCTTTTCCGCAATCATTTGTTGGATGTTTCAGTTTCTGAAATCATGAACTTGCATGAATATGCACGCAAAGTAGTTAACAAACCGGTTGACGTGTTCACCACTTCTGAATTGGCTGAAGAAATATACAAAATGGAGTTGGCTCCAGCTAAATTGGATATTGGAAAATTAGCTAGTGAGTGGTTAGCTGAAGAAGGACAATATGCAAGCAAAGCAGATTTCTTGGCTGCAAAATTAGCTAACTTCTCTGTTTCTGAAGATAATTCAATCGAACCTCGTGATGTTGTTTTGTATGGTTTTGGTCGTATTGGTCGATTGGCTGCTCGTGAATTAATCAAACAAGCTGGAAAAGGTCAACAATTGCGTTTGCGAGCTATCGTAACTCGTGGTGCTTCTGATGCGGACATTATCAAACGTGCTTCTTTGTTGCGTAACGATTCAGTTCACGGTGCTTTCAAAGGTTCTGTTCAAGAAGATTTAGAAAACAAAGCGATCATCATTAATGGTCAAATTGTTAAAATGATTGATGCTTCAAATCCTGAAGACATCGATTATACAGCATACGGAATTAACAATGCATTAATTATCGACAATACTGGAGTTTTCACAAATCGTGAAGCGTTAAGCCGTCACTTGCAAGCGAAAGGAGCTGCAAAAGTTTTGTTGACTGCACCAGGAAAAGAAATTCCAAACGTGGTTTACGGAATTAACCAAGGAACATTAGATTTAGAAAATGAAACTATTTTCTCTGCTGCTTCTTGTACAACCAATGCAATTTCACCGATTTTGAAAGTTGTAAACGATAAATACGGTGTTGTGAAAGGTCATATCGAAACGGTTCACGCTTACACAAATGACCAAAATTTATTGGACAATATGCACAAAAAACCACGTCGTGGTCGTTCAGCAGCAATCAACATGGTAATTACATCTACAGGTGCTGGTAGTGCTGTAACGAAAGTGATTCCAGATTTGAAAGATAAATTAACGGCTAATGCTGTTCGCGTACCAACTCCAAATGGTTCATTAGCAATCTTGAGTTTACAATTGAAAAAGAAAACAGACGTTGCCGAAATCAATGCCTTGGTAAAAGATGCTGCTTTGAATGGTGAATTAGTAAACCAAATTTACTACTCTTTTGATCCTGAATTAGTATCAAGTGATATCATTGGAAACACATGTTGTTCGGTTTATGATTCAAATGCAACCATCGTTTCAAATGATGGCGAAAATGTTGTATTGTACGCTTGGTATGACAATGAGTTTGGATATACAAAACAAGTTATTCGTTTGGCGAAATACGTTTCTAAAGTTCAACGCAAGATTTATTATTAATCTTACATCATAAATTGGAAAAGCTACTCAAATTGGGTAGCTTTTTTTTTGAAAACAAATAACTCATTTCAATCAAATCTTAACAAATTATTGATTTAGATTCGATTTTCGTCGGAAGAAAAAAATGTACTTTTGCCTAATGAAGTGGATTTGGATTTTAGCACTTAGTTGCACATTTGGTACTTTAGCTCAAAAAAGTACGATCGGTTTTTACAATGTCGAAAACCTATTTGATACAATTAATGATCCAACAATAGATGATGAAGAGTTTCTTCCTCAAGCTGAAAATCAGTGGAATAGTAAACGTTATCACGAAAAAATTAAACACATCAACCAAGTCATGGACCTAATGGGTAAAAATCTGGTTGCATTGGGGACATGTGAAATTGAAAACGAACAAGTATTGCGAGAAGTTATTCAATTCAATCCAAAAAGAGCAAATAAATGGGGTGTTGTTCATTACAACAGTTCAGATGCACGTGGAATTGATGTTGGACTTTTGTATGACAGTACAAAACTTCGCTTAGTTCAATCCGGATATTTACGTTTTCCTTTGGCAACTGACACAGAAGGAACAACGCGAGATATTCTTTGGGCGAAATTTGTCCGTAAAAAAGACACTTTGTTTATGATGGTCAATCACTGGCCAAGCCGAAGAGGCGGAGAAGAAAAAAGCGAACCAAATCGTTTGGCAGCAGCTCAAAAAGCGCGTATTTTCATTGATTCTATTGAAAAGTCGAATCCCTCCTATTCACTTGTTTTTATGGGCGATTTGAATGATTACCCGACAAACAATGCACCCAAATTGGTTGCTGAAAAGTTAACTCCCATGATTACAAAAGAAAGTGGGAAATTTGGAGGTTCTTATTCATACAAAGGACAATGGGACGTACTTGATCACATCATGGTTTCTCCTAATTTAGCTCAAGGAAAAAAACCGAAAGTTAGTTTGGGAACAATTTACTCTCCTGATTTTCTTTTAGAAGAATTCAAAGGAAATACAGTTCCATTTAGAACTTACGGAGGACGTAATTACTTGGGTGGATTTTCAGATCATTTACCTGTTTCCATTCCAATCAAACTTTAATTCTGAAAAACCAAGGGTAATTTAGCTTCGTAGAGAAATTTTTTCTGCATCGATTCAAAAGGACGGTAAATATACATAACCCGGTTATTGTGAACTTGAACATTCTCAACATAGCGATGCTCCAACGGAAATTCGTCTTCCAGTGTTCCAGTTTGTAAATTCATCAAGCGTATTGTAAATTTTCCGCTTTTTTCCATCACAGCAAATACGTTTTTAGTTACAGGATCTTGGACGAGCATTTTTTTCCAACCAGTTTGTTTTGGATTATAATGGTGATAAATAGCTGTACTATCCACTAATTCACCCTGTTTGTTGTAGCAAAAAAGTCCATCTTTATAGTAATCAAAAACAAAAATGGAATCATTTCGTCGAAACAAGGGAGCATATAATTCTTTGTAATAGATCGATTGCGTAAAATAGTTTGCTCCTACCCAAATTTCTTTGTCAATTCCTGTTTCTTGTTCCATTTCACGTGCCCAAAGTTTGGTTCTCACATCCACCCATTTGTATTCAGAACGATATAATTCCATCATCAAATCATCTTGTATGTGGCGAATTCGCTTGTAAACAGAATCTTCTTGATCGAAAGAAGTGTATGAAAAAGCAGGGAAATGAGACTGAAAATTGGAAAAGAAAAGTTTACTTTGAATCGTATCAACAATCGGATAAATGTAAGTCAAAAAGTAATCTTTTGGAATAGAAAGTAAACTCAAATCATTTCCAATTCGTTCTACTTTATAAGTAGATTTTTCACAGATTATGTGGATATTTCCTCGGTAATCGCGGATCAATTCGGTTGGTTTTTCGGGTACTTTAAAAGTTGAAATAATTTCTCCATTTTTTTGAATCATCAACTCACCACCTTTCGCCAGACGTTTGGGATAGACTAATAACAAAAGTTCTCCATTGGCAAGCATTTCAAAATCAGCAACACTCACTTCTTCCGAACCAAAAACGACCGTTGGCTTTCCGGGAGGACGAATGATCACTTCTTTTTGAGTTACAATGCGAAGTGGAATTAAAGAATACCTTTTTCGAAGTGTATCTTCATTTTGACGGATTGAAATTGTTTTTTCCAACGAATCATACAAAGGATGTTCGAAATTCACTTTCCATGAACCCGTTTCAGGTAGATGAACAATACTTCGACCACGGTATGTTTTTGAAACAATGGAAATTGAATCTTTTGTCAATCGAATTTGAACATTTGGAATTAATTCTTTTGTTTTTTCATCCGTTAAGGTAAAATCAAGAACTTTTTGGCTAAAACCCAACTGAACACTGAACAAAACAAGGAGTGAAATGAGAATTTTCATCTGTTTATTTTTTCTTTAGATGCACCATTTAAGTTCATTCCATAAAAAAGGCCTCTCTTCAGAAGCCTCTTTTGTTTGTAAATTTCAACAATAATTGTTATGCTTTTAAAATCCAACCAAATGGGTCTTGAATTTTCCCAGCCTTGATGTCATTGATGAAATCTCCCACTTTATTTGAGAATTCACGCCCTTCGATTGGAGGAAGTTCAAAAATTTGATCTCTGTAACCCACTTTCGCAATGTGAGCGATCGTTGCAGCAGTTCCAGCACCAAACATTTCGGTTAGAGAACCATCCTGAATTGCATCAATGATTTCTTGTACTTTTACTTTTCGCTCTTCGACTTCCATTCCCCAATGTTTTGCCACTTCAACAACTGAACGTTTAGTGATACCGCGTAAAATCGTATCACTATCTTCAGAAGGAGTAATTAATTTTCCGTTGATTACGAAACAAACGTTCATAGTACCCGATTCTTCCACATATTCGTGTGTTTTTCCGTCGGTCCAAAGCAATTGGTGGAAACCTTGTTGTTGTCCTAAACGAGCAGGATACAAAGATGCAGCGTAATTACCTGCTGTTTTAGCACGACCAACACCACCTTCGGATGCACGTGTGTAATACTCTTCAATTTTCACATTCACAGGTTCGGAATAATACGAACCAACTGGACAAGTAAAAATCATGAATTTGTATGAATCTGAAGGTCTAATGCCAATGTATTCATCCGTTCCAAACATAAAAGGACGAATGTAAAGAGAATAACCTGGCTTGTTTGGGATCCAATTTCCATCCACTTCCACTAATTTTCGAACCAATTCAACAAATGTATCATCATCCAAAGTGGGCATACTTAAGCGTTCACAAGACTCACGAAAACGGCGAGCGTTCATTTCTGGTCTGAAAATTAAAATATCTCCATTCTCTGCTTTGTTTGCTTTCATTCCTTCAAAGATAGACTGTCCATAATGGATAGCCGACATGGCAGGATGCATAGTAACCGGAGCGAATTCAACTATTTCTGGAGTTTGCCATGCACCATCTTTGTAGTCCATAACCAACATATGATCTGAGAAAATTTTTCCAAAAGGCAAATTGTTCCAATCTACTTGACTGATTTTTGAATGTTGAGTTGGGGTAACTCGTATATTCAGTGCTTCTTGTAACATATAATTGTTTTTTCGATGTGCGAATATACGGTTTATCCTTCGGCTTATCAAGTAAGATTCGAGATTCTAGCCAAAAATTCTTAATTTTGAACACCTAAAACGAGGTATCGTCTACATGGAACAAAGTCGCAACATTTTAAAAAAATACTGGGGATACGATGCCTTTCGACCTTTGCAGGAAGACATTGTGGATGCAGCTATATATGGAAAAGATGTGTTGGCATTGCTTCCAACTGGCGGTGGGAAATCCATTTGCTTTCAAGTTCCTGGTATGGCACGAGAAGGCCTTTGTTTGGTTATTTCTCCCCTAATTGCCCTCATGAATGATCAAGTAGATCAACTTCAAAAGCGTGGAATCCGAGCAAAAGCAATTGTTAGTGGTATGTCGTACCGTGAAATAGATATCACACTCGACAATGCGCGTTTTGGTGGCTTGGATTTTTTATATACTTCACCCGAACGACTTCAAACCAAGTTATTTATAGACAGATTCAAACAAATGCCAATTGGATTGATTGTGGTTGACGAAGCGCATTGTATTTCTGAATGGGGACACGATTTTCGTCCACCCTATCGGGAAATAGCGAAATTACGCGAATATCACCCAAGCGTTCCTTTCATTGCATTGACAGCTACAGCAACGCCAGAAGTTAAAAAAGACATCATTGAGCAATTGCAACTGAAAGATGTTTCGCTTTTTGAAGGTTCCTTTCAACGGCCCAACATCAGCTATGAAGTTTACCCCGTTTCGAATAAAACAAAAGCCATTTCTCAACTGGTGAAACGATTCAATAATCAAACGGGGATTGTTTATTGTCAAAAGCGAAAAAGTGTCAAAGAAGTAGCTCAATGGCTCACTTCTCAAGGCATTCGGGTCGGAATTTACCATGGTGGTTTGGACGGCGAAACCCGAAATAAAATGATGCACAGTTGGTTGAGTGGACAAGTTCACGTTATGGTTGCTACAAATGCCTTCGGAATGGGAATCGACAAACCCAATGTTCGTTTTGTGGCTCATTACGAATTCCCAAACAATCCCGAAGCCTATTTTCAAGAAGCTGGACGTGCAGGAAGAGATGGATTAGAATCGCGCACTTTTGTCTTTTTTGAGGAACGAGATTTAGGAGAAATGGATACATTGATTGACCGCCAATTCCCACCAATTGAACTCGTTAAAAACACCTATCATGCACTTTGTAACTACTTAAATTTAGCCTATGGATCCGGTGAAGGCGAAAGTTTTCCAATTGATTTCCGGTCATTGACCAATACGTATAATTTGGATTTAATACAAACGTATTCTTCACTCAAAATACTGGAAATGAACGGTGATATTTTGTTTTCTGAAAGTGTTTTTAATCCGACCAAAGTCAAATTTGCCGTTGGAAATACAGTATTATACAGTTTCCAAATCAAGCATGAACGCATGTCGCCGCTCATCACCTTATTGGCAAGAAGTTATCCCGGAATTTTTGACCAATTTCAAGAAATCAATGAAAAAGAATTTTGTAAACGATTGAAAATTTCAAATTCCGATTTGACGAAGCAAATTCAGTTTTTGGAGCAAAATGGAATACTGGATGTTTCTTGGAAAACAGACAAGCCCATTGTCACATTTTTACACGAGCGATTACCCAATGAATACATGCGTTTGAAAGACGAGGTATACCACAACCGAAAACAATTGGCTCAATTGCGCTGGCAACGCATGCGACATTTTTTAACACAACCCGTTTGTCGTGCGCAATTTTTAATAGACTATTTTGGTCAAGAAACCGAAACTTGTGGTAAATGTGACTATTGCCGAAGCCAACAAAATGCAAATTACACGACGAAAGAATTGGCTGAAATTATCCTTCAAGAACTCAAAAAACCACGTACAAAAGGAGATTTACTCGAACAAAATCCCCGATTAGCAGAAAGCGATTTAGTTCGTACTTTGCAATTTTTATTGGTAGAAGAAAAAATTGCATTTTTAGATGGTTTTTACCGTGCATTGTAACTCTTTTTGCACATTTTTCTTGAAATTTTGAACGAAAGTAAGTTTAACCTGTACAGCACTAAAAATGAATATATGAAACGAATTTTATTACTAGCTGTAATTCTTCCTCTAGGACTTTCAGCACAAACACATAAGATTGCGCACAAACTACGCAGTGGAACAAGTGAAACCTTTAATCACGCACTTGTAACAGGCACTTTGTCAAACAGCAATTTTGGGATGGCACCCATGCGAACTATTCGACATGCTGTTTTAGATTCAGTGATATACATCGATGAGAAAACGCAAATTATGGTGACAAGTGAAAAAATTGAATATACGGATGATTGGCGAGGTTACAATAATCAACTTGATCCTAGTCAACAAGAGAATGTAAATACCAAACCCAAAGAAAGTATTTGTTCGATTGAACAAGATAAAATCTGGAGACCGGGACGAGATACAGTGAAAAATCATTATCTATTTTCAGTTCAGAATGTCGATACAATCAAAAAAATCTTAGAGCGTGATTTTTACTTTCAAAACGATATTGAGAAAGTTCAATTCGTTGGATATCCAGTGATTAAAAAGAAACAAACTCGAACAAAAACTGTCAAAGAAGGAATGATGGATTATCTTCCGATCGGATTGATTTTGTTGAGTGCTGCCTTAACTTGGGCCATTCAGTGGGGAAAAAGAAAATACAATGAAATTTAATCTTTTTCGATGGGAAACAGCATTGGCTTTCGTAATCGTGTTGTTTCCCTTTTCGTATTTTTCATTTACTTCGATCGGTCTACTCGTTGAACCTTATTTTTTGGCTGGATTTCAATTTTTATGGAAATTATTGAACCTCCATCAAGCAGAAATTTCACTCACTTCCGACACAATTCCTTATTTTACCTGGATCTTCTTCACATTTCTTTTGGGATGGATTTCATCTATTTTTATACCACAAAAGTTTCAAAAAATTACCATTCAATTTGCTAAAGCTATTTTCCTTTGGTTTTTGATTTTAATTCTTTTCCGTTATGGATGGGATAAGATTATGCTTCTGCAATTTCCCTATCCGCCAGATAATATTTTGCATACGCCTTTTGGCAGTTTGGATTTGGATATTGCTTTTTGGACTTTGATGGGAAAAACTACTGTTTTATCCATTTCACTCGGAATTTTCGAAATCGGAATAGGTCTTCTACTCCTATTTTCTAAGACACGAAACTTGGGACTGATACTTGCGTCAGTTACTTTCATCGTCATTTTTGGAATCAATCTTTTTTTTGGTATTTCAGTCAAAGGACTCAGTTTACTCTGCTTTCTACTTGCGTTCACGCTTTCTTTTCCAACTTGGCAAAAACTATATTTGATCCTATTTAACAAGGAAGTTAGTGCAACTAAAACAGAAATTTCACTCATACCCTTTCAACAAGCATCTTGGCGTAATTTTATCCGTTTGTCTGGTATTTGCCTTTTGATTCTCGAAACAGGCTATCAACAACTATTTCCTTTAGAATCAACAAGCTATTTCAACCAAAAACAAAGTTATCACGTTGTGGGAAATCGAAACTGGAGAAAAGTATTTATCCATTCCGACAACTATCTGATTATGCAAGACTCGCTGGATCAAATGCACAGTTTTCCACTTCAAAAAACGAACGCTGGAATTTACTTTTTTGAAGAAAAACCAAACCGTTGGAAACCAATTTGGCTTGAGATAAATGAAAACAAACAACAAATCCAGTCATTCTCGTTAGATAGTAAAGTTTATTATCGACTTATTTCGATCCATTCCCAAGAATAATTTAGGGACAAAATTTGCCCAAATACATGCAAGGAAAAAACCCGTAAGAAACTGAATTCCTGTGGGTTTGCAACAAAATAAAAAAACAAGTTCAAATTATCACCCAAACACAACGAAGATTCTTCTTTCGAATAATCATTCTATTTACTTCATTTTTTCAAACAAGAATTGAAAATACTTTTTCATTTTAGGAATTAATATACACTAAAAATCAATATTTTAATAATGATGGCTTCCAAACAAATGTTAATTTATTAAAATAATTTAGTACCTTGTATTGCATAATACCTTTTAATATTTATATCTTTGCAATACCAAAATAATTGGGTATGAATTTAGAAAACACCAAAGCACAAATGCGAAAAGGAATTTTGGAATACTGCATTCTTGCGATATTAAAAAAACAAGAAGCTTATCCATCAGAAATACTGGAAGCATTGAAAACAGCCAAGTTAATTGTGGTTGAAGGAACACTATATCCGCTGCTGACACGATTAAAAAACGACGAACTTCTCACCTATCGATGGGAAGAAAGTAGTTCAGGTCCACCGAGAAAATACTATTCGCTAACTAAAATAGGAAATGCGTTTTTAGAAGAACTAGAAATTACGTGGAATGAACTTCAATTCGCAGTAAATGAAATCACAATCAAACAATAACTACTAAATTTTTAAGAAATGAAAAAGACAGTAAATATACACCTTGCAGGAATTCTATTTGTGATAGAAGAAGACGCTTATGAACTTGTAAAATCGTATTTAGATCGCCTTAGAAAATCTTTTGAGCATTCCAAAGATCAAGAAGAAATCTGTAACGATGTGGAAGCGAGAATGGCTGAATTGGCATCGGCAAAAAAATCAGATCGAAAGGAAGTGATCACCATTCAAGATATGGAAGAAATCCTTCAAACATTGGGGGATCCTAGTGATTTTATCGATGAAGAGGAAAATGAATCACAAACAAAAAGTAACTCTTTTCGAACTGAAAACAACGAAGAAAGACGTTTCTTCCGAGACACTGAAAAAGCAAGTTTTGCAGGAGTTTGCGCCGGAATTGCGGCTTATTTCCAAGTCGATGTGGTGATTGTTCGAGTTCTTTTCGTTTTGCTTGGTTTGGTTGGTGGTTTTATGATTCCACTTTACATCATTCTTTGGATGGTTACCCCAGCTGCTCGAACCCGAATCGAACGACTTCAAATGCGTGGAAAGGCAGTAACTGTTGATAATTTGAAAGAAGAATTTGAACATGCAACAGACCGAATCAAACAAAGTAGTTTGCGATTTGAACGTGAGATCAAAGACAAAAATAGTCACCTACGTAAAAGTGTTGGTTCTGTTCTTCAACTGATCGGAAAAATAGTTGGAATTGGTTTCATTGGATTTGGTGTTTTTAGTCTTATTTCCGTTTTGTTCACCAGCTTCATCGAAATCGAACTATTTCCATTTTCATCCGAATCTAACCTTTTAACATTCAATGAAATGAGTGAACTTATCTTTATTGATGATTCAAACTCATTTTACATGTGGTTTAGTTCATTTTCTATTCTAATCTGCATTTCCCTCTTTTCCATTTTACTTGGAATCACCTTAACATTTCGTTTAAAAGCAGCATGGATGAAACCATCGTTTATATTCTTAGTTGTTTTTGGAATTATAAACTTAATTGTAATTGCTTATCAAGGTGTTCGCTTAGGTGCTGACTTCACCCAAACTGGCATTGTGGAAAAAGAACGATTCTCAACGAATGACAGCACTTTATTAATTGAATCGTTTATTCAAGATGATAACCTTAAATTATTGAAAAACAAAGATTACACAGTTGAATTTGATATCAAAGAAAATGTGATTGAATTTTACCAAATCGATCTTGACTTTCAAGAATCAAAAGATAGTTTATTTCATGTGATCGCCACTTATAAAGCGCAAGGAAATTCGATTCGAAAAGCGAAAAACAGAGCAAAAAACATTGAACACGAATTAGTTCAAAAACATAAAACACTCTTTTTAGCACCTAATTATCGTTTCCCAAAAGAAGATAAACTTCGAAATCAACGCATTTCTTACACAGTATTAATCCCTAAAAACAAAAAATTACAGATTCAAAATCAAATCATTACATCCAATAACTTGGACGATGAAGGATATTTTAGAAGAAATGGTGTTTACGAACACGATGCAGCTGATTACGAGTAATTTGTAATTTCATTTCAACAACAAAGCAGGATGTCGGTTCGATTGCTGGTTAATCAGGACAAAAATCACTATATTTGTACCTGTTAAAAACACGCTATGGCAAAAGAATCGACATCCATTGAAATTACCCCTGTAGATTTTGAAACCTTCAAAAATCAAGTGATCGAAGACTTTAAACTTGCTTGTCTTTCACGCGAAGCATCATTGCTTGGTAGAAAAGAAGTATTGACTGGTAAAGCAAAATTTGGAATCTTTGGTGATGGAAAAGAATTAGCTCAAATTGCACTTGCAAAGCAATTTCAAAATGGAGATTTTCGCTCCGGATATTACCGTGATCAAACCTTAATGATGGCAATCGGACAATTAACAATTCGTCAATATTTTGCTGGTTTGTATGCACACACTGACCCCGAAATAGAACCACAATCTGCAGGTCGTCAAATGGGTGGACATTATTCGACACGTAATTTGGATGAAAATGGTGCGTGGAAAAATTTAATGAATCAAAAAAATAGTTCTGCCGACATCTCTCCTACTGCTGGTCAAATGCCTCGCCTTTTGGGTCTAGCTCAAGCATCTAAAGTTTATCGCAACCACCCAAGATTGAAAGACTTGGAAGATTTCAAGAAATTCACCAATGGTGGAAATGAAGTTGCTTTTGGAACAATTGGAGATGCGAGTACTTCCGAAGGTCCTTTCTGGGAAGTTATGAATGCAGCAGGTGTCCTTCAAGTACCAATGGTCATGTCGGTTTGGGATGATGGTTACGGAATTTCTGTTTCTCGAGACAAACAAACAACAAAAGGCAGTATTTCAGAGGCCTTAGCAGGATTTCAACGAACAGAAGACAAACCTGGTTTTGAAATTTTTGTAACGAAAGGCTGGGATTATGCGCATTTGGTTGAAACTTATGAAAAAGCTGTAAAAATTGCACGTGAACAACATGTTCCTGTACTCGTTCACGTAAAAGAAGTGAATCAACCACAAGGACATTCTACTTCTGGTTCTCATGAACGATACAAATCTGCGGAAAGACTTCAATGGGAAACCGAGTTTGACTGTGTAAAAAAATTCAAAGAATGGATTTTGTCTTTTGAAGTAGATGGAACTAAAATTGCTTCGGATGAAGATCTAGTTGCGATTGAAAAAGAAGCAAAATCAACTGTTCGTGACGAAAAAAATGCTGCTTGGAAAACTTTTACAGATAGTTTGAAAGCAGATCTAAACGAAGCAGTTTCAATCCTACAAGCTGTTGCAGCTGAATCTTCGTTTGCAGATCAGATTCAACAAGAAATTCAAGCACTACAAAAAGCAATGGATCCTATTCGTAAAGATATTTTGGGTGCTGCTCGTAAAGTGCTTCGAACTATTCGCATGGAAAATACTGCATCCAAAGCAATGTTAGCAGCTTGGATTGAACAAAAAATAGCAGAAAATGCCATTCGTTACAGTTCACATTTGTATTCTGAATCAGAATGGAACGCATTGAAAATCGATGGAATTGCTCCTTCATACGATACTTCTGAAGTGAAAATGGAAGATGGTCGTTTGATTTTGCGTGACAATTTCAAATCGATGTTTGAAAAATACCCGCAAACACTCATCTTTGGTGAAGACGCTGGAAAAATTGGTGGTGTAAACCAAAGTTTGGAAGGCATGCAAGATCAATTTGGTGAATTACGCGTTTCTGACGTCGGAATTCGTGAATGTTCCATCTTGGGCCAAGGAATTGGTATGGCGATGCGTGGTTTGCGTCCAATCGCTGAAATTCAATACTTAGATTACTTGCTTTATGCCATCCAAATTATGTCAGATGATTTGGCAACTGTTCAATACCGCACTCGTGGTGGACAAAAAGCGCCTTTGATTATCAGCACACGCGGACATCGCTTGGAAGGTATCTGGCACAGTGGTTCCCCGATGGGAATGATTGTTAATTCACTTCGAGGAATGTATGTTTGTGTTCCAAGAAACATGACAAAAGCAGCTGGTTTCTATAATACATTGATGTTGAGCGATGAGCCTGCATTAGTTATTGAGCCACTGAATGGTTACCGAACCAAGGAACGTGTTCCAACAAACATGGGTGAATTCAGAACGCCACTCGGTGTGCCTGAAATCGTTCGTGAAGGAGCTGACTTAACCTTGGTTTCATACGGATCTACTTTCAATTTGGCGGAACAAGCTTGTAAATTGTTGGCTGAACACGACATTCATGTTGAATTAATCGATGCGCAAACATTGATTCCATTCGATATTCACCACGCAATTTCTAAATCGTTAGAGAAAACCAATCGCTTGTTACTCGTTGACGAAGATGTGAGTTCGGGAGCAACAGCTTACATGTTGGATAAAATTCTGGTTGAACAAAAAGGATATTATCACTTAGATTCTGCACCCGAAACGCTTAGCGCAAAAGATCATCGCCCTCCGTACGGATCCGATGGTGATTACTTTTCGAAACCAAGTATCGAAGATATTTTTGAAAAAGTGTATGCGATAATGAGCGAAGCAAATCCGTCTAAATATCCGGCATTATATTAATTTGAATTACGGGCTGATTTTTTCAGCCCTGTTTTTTTTATGTTACGATTGATTTTTTTTATTAGCATGAGCCTCATGTTGTTAACCAAAGACATCGTTGGTTTTGGGTGGCAAACATGGTTTTATGCGCATCAAAAAGAAATCGCTGATAAAAAATGCGAAAACAAGGCTATTCCGATGCTTCATTGCAATGGTAAATGTTACTTGTCGAAGCAATTGAAAAAATGGGATCTAGCGGAAAAAGAGCACGAACAGAAACAGAATCCAACACACGGAATCGAACTGATTTATTTTTTCCAACCCAATCTAACTGTTACAAGCTTCCTCTTCCCAATCGAGTTCAAACAAAAAGAAATACAACTTTTCTCTTATCATTTCTCCATTCAAACGAACAAAGATAATGCTTGCTTTCATCCTCCTTGTTGCGCTTGATTTTCTCATTAATCAATGATTATCAGTAAAATCAGCTTGAAAACAAGTTTATATCATGAAACAAATAGCAGGGTTCCTACTTGTTGTGGGGACAACATTTTATTCGCAAGCTTGCGACATTTGTGGTTGTGCAGCAAGTTCATTTAGTTTGGGTTATCTTCCTGGAAATGCACGCCATTTTGTCGGTGTTCGAAGTAACTTTAGAACGTTCAATACCACACATCCACCTAGTTTGGGAATCATTGAACCAAATTCAAAAGAACAATTTATAACTTCCGATCTCATTGGACGTTGGGCGATCAATCGTCGTTGGCAAGTAATTGGAGTCATTCCTTTTATCAGTAATTGGCAACAACCGGAAGGGAGAAATCAACTAACTGTTAGCGGTTTAGGCGATCTTACTTTCCTTGGAAATTATGTTTTCATCAACAACACCGATTCGTTGCAAAAACAATACAAACAAACCGGTACGATGGGCGGTGGAATCAAATTTCCAACGGGAAACAGCGATAACACTTCCATCAATAACCGAAATATGCTTCCCGGTTCGGGATCATGGGATTTTGTTGTCCAAGCGAATTATTCCATTCAGAAAGGAAGTTGGGGATTTCAAAGCGAAAATAGCTTTACCTATCGCGGCGAAAATCAGGAACAATTTCGATTCGGTCATGCTTTCCAATCAACGGATTTGATCTTTTTCAGATGGAAACATAACCAATCGATTACGTGGGTGCCACAGCTTGGAGTCAATTTCAATCATTCCCTTTCAGATCGAGTAAACAATCAAGAAACGGCACTTTCATTCAACGGGGGAACCTTATTTCAAGCACAAGCCAGCGGTTTGATCCTGATTCAAAATTGGGGAATCCAAGTTGCCGGTTTAGTTCCCATTTACCAAGAATTAGCCAATGGTTATGTCAAGCAAAATTTTCAGTTGAAAGCTGGAGTTTATTATTTTCTATAAATCAAAAAAGATGCATAAAATTTTCATACTTGCAATCCTAGCGTTGACGGTTGGGTGCAAAAAGAAGACAAAAAATACAGAAGATTCTCAACAAGTAGTAATCAATATTCAGGAACCTGTTTTAAACCAAATTTATCATCAAAACGATACACTTTGGGTAAGAGGAAACGCGACAAATAACAGTGAATTACATGGTTATGAAGTTACGATTCGAAACACAAATACCAATCAATATTACCTCAATCAAGGGTATCACACACATGGATCTTCCCTCCAATTTGAAGAGTTTTGGAAAGTAAATGTAAGCGATACAAATGTATTGGAAATTGAAATCAAAGTGGATGCGGACCACAGTGGAAATTACATCACTAAAAAAGTTCAAGTCACAGCGTATCCTCAATAGTTTCGTACCTTTGCAGAAATTATAAACACATACATTATGTTGACAATTAACAGTTACAATCAGTATTTCGAAGAGATTTTACATCAAGAAAATCCGGCAGCTCCGTACGACAATCCAGATTATTTTAATTACGCAAAATTAAATCACAGCCGATCAAATCGTTGGTTAAAACATGGTGTACTTTTAGAGGAAACCAAGGATTTAATGGCAGCCATAACAAGCAAACAAACTTGGGTACTAATTACCGAACCTTGGTGTGGTGATGCTGCACATAGTGTTCCTTTTATCGAATTAATGGCGCAATTGAATCCTGAAAAAGTAGAACTTCGTATTCAATTACGTGATTCTGGTTCAGAAATCGATCAGTATTTAACAAACGGGGGAAAATCGATTCCCAAATTAATCATCCGAAATGATGAAGGAAAAGATGTAGCTGTTTGGGGTCCACGTCCGGTTGATTGTCAAATCGTTTTCAATCAATTAAAAGAGGAAGGTGCTGATTTTGAAAAACAAAAAATTGAACTGCAAAATTGGTATAATGCTGACAAAGGAGTTTCTATTCAACAAGAAATCAATGAATTATTGAAAAACATTTGATTTTTATAATCCTCACATTTCAAAAGCTATCCATTTCGATGTGATAGCTTTTATTTTTTTATTATAATCAACACTTTATCCTGAAAATCAACCACTCAGACGATTAAAGCACTGTTTTTATCCTTTTTAGAAGAACTGTTTTCCTTGATTTCTGTTACCTTTAGGCAAACAATTCTAAAATGAAAAAAATTACTTTATCTCTTGCCAGCATTGTTTTGGTTGGTTTTGGTAGTCTTTTTAGCCAAGACGCAAACAAACTGACAGGTGAACTCGCAGCTAGTCTTCGTTTTCGAAATGTAGGTCCAGCTCTTACTTCAGGACGCGTAGCTGAAATCGCCATACATCCTTCCAATCCTGATAAATGGATTGTAGGTGTTGCATCAGGTGGTGTTTGGATTACCGAGAATCACGGAACCACATTTTCGCCCGTTTTTGATTCTTACGGATCGTATTCCATTGGACACGTTGCTATCGCTCCTTCTAATCCCTCTACCGTTTGGGTGGGTACAGGAGAAAACAACAACCAACGCTCAGTTGCATACGGAGACGGCGTTTACAAATCAGTGGATGGTGGAAAAAGCTATACAAACATGGGACTAAAGCTCTCCGAACACATTGGAAATATTGTCATTCATCCAACGGATGAAAACACGCTTTGGGTGGCTGCGTATGGACCTGTTTGGTCTGCAGGTGGTGAACGAGGAGTCTACAAATCAGTGGATGGCGGAAAAACATGGAATCGCACCTTATTTGTATCCGATGAAACAGGAATTGCAGAAGTTCAAATCGATCCGTTTAATCCGTCCATTTTGTATGCTTCTGCACATCAACGTCGTAGACATGAATTCACGTATGTGGGCGGTGGACCTGAATCGACCGTTTATAAATCCATGGATGGCGGTCAAACCTGGTTTGAAATCAACAATGGACTTCCCCAAAAAGAAATGGGACGTATCGGTTTGGCGGTTTCACCAGTTGAGAAAAATTGGATTTATGCCATCGTAGAAGCTAGAGGTGACAAAGGAGGATTCTTCCTTTCAACCAATGGTGGAATGACTTGGACCAAACAATCTAAGTTCAATACAAGCGGAAATTATTACCAAGAAATCATGTGTGATCCCAAAGACAAAAACAAAGTCTTTGCCATGGATACGTGGCTTCATCATACTGAAAATGCAGGAAAAACCTTTGTAGAAACAGGTGAAGACATGAAACACGTCGACAATCATTCTATCTGGATCGATCCAAACAACACCAATCATTGGATTGTCGGTTGCGACGGTGGGATATATGAAACGTATTCACACGGAAAAGAATGGCGTTTTTATGACAATCTACCAATTACTCAATTTTACAAAGTAACAACCGACAATTCATTGCCTTTCTATTACATTTATGGTGGAACCCAAGACAACAATTCGATGGGTGGACCGAGTGCTACACAAAGCGATGCTGGTATTTTGAATTCAGATTGGTTTATCACCAACGGAGGTGATGGTTTTGAGTCAGCTGTGGATTGGGAAAATCCAAACATTGTTTACGCGCAATCGCAATACGGTTGGTTGGTTCGCTACGATAAAAAGTCAGGAGAAAAAGTGGCGATTCAACCGATGCCCGGAAAAAATGATTCTGCCTATCGCTGGAATTGGGATGCTCCCCTACTCGTTTCTCCGCATGATTCAAAAACGATCTATTTCGCTGCAAACAAAGTATTTAAAAGTTCCAATCGCGGTGATGATTGGCAAGTTATTTCTTCTGATTTAACGCAAAAAATTGATCGCAACAAACTTCCTGTGATGGGACAAGTTTGGTCGATGGATGCGGTAATGAAAAACGCTTCAACTACCATTTATGGAAATGTAGTTGCCCTAGATGAATCACCGAAAAAGAAAGGATTACTTTATGCAGGAACCGACGATGGAACCATTCAAGTTTCGGAAAACGACGGTCAATCTTGGTCTAAATACATTACTTTTAGCGGAGTTCCTAAAAATACCCGAGTTAACATGTTGCTTGCTTCGTTGCATGACGAAAATGTCGTTTTTGCTGTGTTCAACAACCACCGAAGCGGTGATTTCAAACCTTACTTAATGAAATCTGCAAATAAGGGAAAAAGTTGGACTTCGATTGTTGGAAACTTGCCAACCAGAGGATCAGTTTATGCGATTCGCCAAGATCATGTGGATCCAAATTTACTTTTTGTCGGAACAGAATTTGGCGCTTATTGTTCCACCGACGGCGGACAAAACTGGCATAAATTAGGCGGATTACCTACGATTGCCATTTATGATTTAGACATTCAACAACGTGAAAATGATTTGGTCGCGGCTTCGTTTGGAAGAGGTTTTTATGTTTTAGACAACTATGCAGCCTTGCGTTCAATCAACGAAGTGAAAGACAAAAAAGCCGTAATTTTTCCAATCAAAGATGCGCTATTGTATGTTCCTGCAACGCCATTTGGTTTATCCAAAACAGGTTCACAAGGACACAATTTGTATGCAGCTGAAAATCCAAAATTCGGTGCGAACTTTACTTATTATGTGAAGGATAAATACCAAACCGAAAAGGAAAAACGCCAAGAAAAAGAATCCACTTTAGAAAAAGAGAAAAAAGCGGTTGAATATCCGAGTTTTGAAGCCATTCGCGCAGAAGGAATGGACAACGATGCTCAATTGATTTTCCGTATTTTCGATGATAAACAAAAGGAAATCAGACGAATCGTGAAACCGGCTAAACAAGGATTCAATCACGTAACTTGGAATTTACGCAGTGAAAGTACCAATCCTGTTCGTTTACAGAAAAAACAAGGTGGTCGCTACGATTCACAAGAAGATGGACTTTTGGTTGTTCCAGGTACATACACCGTTCGCCTTTTCTTAGAAAAAAATGGTATGATCGAAGAAGTAGCTGAAGCACGCAAGTTTGTTGTGAAATCTCTTAACAACACCACTTTACCAGCAAGTAATCCAGCTGAATTGATGGCCATGCGCGATCGCGTTTCCGAATTGAACCGCCAAATTTCAGGAGCTTCAAGTCTTTACCGTGAAACGAGTGAAAAATGGAAATTGCTCCAACATGCTGCCAAAAATTACCCGCAAACAGACATGAACTTGTTGAAAGATTTGCGTTCAATTGAAGAAAACATGCAAAAAGCACAAATCATGCTTTGGGGTGACAATGCGATTGCAGCCCGCGAATTTGAAACAGCACCAAGCATTGCTTCTCGCCTGGGAATTGTGGAATATCAACTTTTTGAAAGCACCACCAACCCAACCAAAACGCAGGAAACGAATCTAAAAATTGTGGAAGAACAGTATGCTGAATTCCGTCAATTACTCAACCAAGCGATTGTGGATTTACGCAAAGTGGAAGAACAAATGAAAAACACACCGATTCCCTACACGAAAGGCGCAAATGAATCGTGGAAGAAAGAATAAAACGAATTAAAAATCAAATCAAGCCCTGTGAAAACGGGGCTTTTTGATTAATAAATTTGTAACGTTCATTTCTGATAATATAACCCTATTTTAAATTAATCTAACTTATTTCTCCGTACCTTTAATAAAAATTTCCCCATGAAAAAAGTCTCGCTTTTTGTTTTTGTAATTGTGTTTTTCTTCTTTCAAACTTTTGCGCAAGAAGTGGATAAAGAGAAATCTAGCGTCACTTTTTCTGTTAGAAACATGAAGATAAGAAACGTTGAAGGGATGTTCACAGGCTTACAAGGCATAATTTTACTTAATACACCAAACAAAGAAAATGCAAAGATTCAGGTTTGTTTTGATGCACAATCCATCAACACAGCCAATGAGAAACGAGATGCGCATTTACGAAACGAAGATTTTTTGGCCGTAGATCGCTTTCCATCGATTTGTTTCACCTCAACAAACGTTCAGTTTTTAAGTGAAAATCAAGTTCTTGCCAAAGGCAAACTGACTTTACATGGAATCAGTCGTGACATCGAAATTCCTCTAACCAAAATCGAAAACACTTGGATAAGTTCGTTCCAAGTAAATCGCCTGGACTATGAAATTGGTCAAAAATATGGTTCTTTTATGATTGGGGAAATTATTTCGATTGAAGTAAAGTGTTTGGTGAAATAACGTAAAAACGGGCTTTACCTCTTCCAAAAATTCGTTCGAAAAACACGGTCTTCTTGTGTTATTTCAACTTGATACATGCCTGATGCGAGTTCAGCCAACGAAATGGAAACTTGATCACTTACACGTGTTTGAATCACTCTTCCCTGCATGTCGCTGATTTTCCACGTCATTTTACCCGAAACTCCATCCACAGTCAAAACATCTTGCACCGGATTGGGATAGAAAACCACTTTTTGACCGGTATTTTCCTCCAAACTAACCAAAGATTCGAATGAATTGTTTGAACTGACTGTTGGCATATCGTCGTTTGGTCCGATTTTCAACACGATAACATTGTTTCCTCCTTCGCCATAGAAATGAGAGTTATAACCAACCAAAATCGCTCCACCATCCGAAGTTCGAATGATTTCATTTGCTTGATCGTGTCCAACTGTCGATGGATTTGTATACGGGCCAATCCAATAAAAATATTCGTTGTACCCATAAATCAAAATATCTTCTCCTCCTCCCGGATAAGAAGGTATTGCCGTGTTGGAAGTTTGATGAACAATGTAAAATTTGGATGAATCCCCATAAGGGACAATGTGCTCAACGCCAAAATTTCCGTCGTTGTTTTCAGAGCGTTCTTCGTATAAATTTCCATTCAAGTAATACTGCACAAAAACCAACCACTCGTTGTCAAATCCATCCACTTTACGAATACCTGCTGTTTTCACTTTGTTGTCATGAATGGCTACTGTTTTGATCGCATAATCTCCATTTCCACCAACAAATCGAAACCAACCCAACGTTCCATCTATGTGCATGATTTGAATAAATCCCTTTTGTCGAGACGAATCCATGTTGTACCAATTTCCGACTACAGCAAGCGTTGTATCATTGATTATAGAAACAGCATGAGCAATATCTTCGCCAGCATCACCCCATTTTTTGGTCCATAAGGTGTCGCCATTTTTCTTCATGCGAACCAAGTAGGCATCTTGCGATTGACCAACTCCATTGGTTGTAAACCCAACCATCACAAAGGATGTATCTTTCAACATCACTGCATCGCGAACTTGTTCTAATCCAGTTGTTCCAACCGTTTTTTGTGCCAGTAAATCTCCTGTTCGATTGGTTTTCCACAAACTGAAATCAAACGAACCTTGACCGATTGAATTGGTATGACCTGCAACGTAAACGCCATCGTTTTCAACATAAAAAACACGTCGTCCCCAATCGCTTTCTTCTCCGCCAAAATGGTGTGAACGAACAAAATGTCCATTTTCATCCAATTCGAGCAAAAACATATTGGCTGGTGATTCAGAAAAACTGGTACTCGAACCCGTAATCAAATAGCCACCGGATGGAAGTTCGGTAATTCCTTCCCCGAAATCGTGTCCGTTGCTGGTAAAAACCTTGAAAAACTTCGTTTGAGACCATGAAATAGTCAAAAAACAGCTAAAAATGAGCGAAAAAATCCATTTCATATTACCAAATCCATTGAAGTCTAAGCTGAATTGATCGTGTCAATCCTTTTTGACTAATTAAACCAAATACATCTTCTGTTCCGACAGAAATCCGAGCTTTTTCCACTTGATATCCCGCTTGAATTCCACCACGGAAATTACTAAATCCACCGTAAACGAGTGATGCAGAAGTCCACCACTTGGGTGAAAAACGGTAAAAAGCACCCGCATAAATCATTGGAACAGCATTTAAAGTGGTATACAAACGAATTCCATAAAATGCTTGCAATCGGCTGGAATCATGCACATCAATTGCTTTTCCAATCTGAGCAAATCCAGGTAGCATTACCCATTTGCGGACCGTTTGTTCCGAAATTCCTAAACTATCTAAAAACGAAAAATCATCGCGAAACACACCCGATTCTGGTGAAATTTGATTCAAGGTAAATCCTTGAAAGGAATACGATGAATCGACGAGGTAGCGTGTTACTTGACTGACTTGTGCGAAACCAATGTTTTTCAGATCCAAGCGAAAGTAGGATTTCTTTTTTCCAATTTGAAATGGAATCCGCATACTGTAATCAAGCGCCATTCCAACACCTGAAAATAACTTGGGTTTGTTGGAATAAAAGTTCCCATTCAACAAAAGAGAAACGGTATCAGCCTCAGAATCAAATGCCATCCAACCTTCACGAACAAACGAACGTGCAAAAGAAGAAACAGAAACCAAATTAACCGCAAGTTGTATATCGCTTTTTCGGTGAGTTACCCCAAACCCAAGTTTTTGAAATGCCTGATATTCAAACGAGGAACCTTCAAAAAAACTCGTATCGCCCAAGTAGTTTTTATTTCCATCCAAAGCTAATCGAAGTAAATCATTGTTGTAAGCAGCACCACCAATGACGTAATTTCCACCTTGTAGAAACCAGCCAAATTGTTTTTGTTTTCCAAAGGATTGTTGGTTGTTCTCCCAGCGAATTTCTTGTTGAAAATCCAGACCAACTCGGTTGATTTCTTTCGATTTTTTGTAAATATCCGCTTTCAATTCATCCGAAATAAATCCGCCAAAAAGGATCCGATTGGTAAACGCATTCGATATCGAACTTGCCGATAAATCCACTCTTCCCTGTACTATCAGCTGATGACCTACTCGTTCGTTTGTGTCAATAAAATCAGGTAAAATGGATTGTCCATGAAGGCTTAATCCCATTCCAACACAACTCAAACTAACTAAAATACATTTCTTTATTCCCATCCTGTTTTTACATCAAATTGAGTTTGTACTTTGAAAGAAATAAAAGCTCCTTCCGGAATTAGAACAATCGTGTTTGCTGTTCCAAGTGCATCTGGCGTATCTAAAACTGCACGAACAGCCACTTTTTTAATTTCTTTGACTCGTTTCAACGTTTCCGAAGAAAGAACAAATTGAACATCTGATTTAGCTACTTGTAAATTTCCTTCCAACAACGAACCTTGACTCGCCGAAGCAAACACACTTGAACCGTTGACTAATTCAATTAAATTCCCACCTTCATCGAGTAAAGCAAGTTGTAAACTTCCTTGAATAGGAAATGCATTTTTTACCTTGGCCAACAAAGATCCATTCTCAAATTGAAAGGTTTCCTTATCACTAGCTAAATTCAGTGCAAAAGTATCTCTAAATGTCAATTGATTCAATCCTACACTCAAGGGCATATTGGCTTTCAAACGAACTTGCAGGCGGCTATTCGGAAAAAATTCATCCCAACCACCCGATGTGTTTCCATACGGATTAAGTTCAAGTTTGTAGTTCAATTTGATTTTTGAGCCCAAATTCTCGACAAATTCTTCGATGTTACTGTTGTTACTTGTAAATGAAATCGCTCGAAGAGAAGCTAAAAAATTAGACCAATTTCCCGTTGCTTGTTCCAATAAAATGGGTACACCAAGCTGTGGATGCGTTAAGTTTACCGTTTGATTTTGATTATTTGTATTCGAAATGTTATTCAACGTAGCTCTTGCAGCGACTTTTATACCATTTGAAATTCGGAAATCCAATTGTGTATTAGGCAAATCCAAACTTCCTCCTGTAATGTTTTTCAAAAATTCAACCTCCAAAGAGTCGGTATTTTCAACAACTAAATTTCCGAAATAACCTCTTGCATAATCCAATTCAAGGTTTTCTATCCGAACAATAAACTGGCATGAATCCTGATTGTTGATTGAAATAGCAGCTCCATTTGGATCCGATTTTACATTCATTTTGGATGCCAAACTATTGAAAGTTGTTCCATCTAATCCAGTTAAATCAATGTCGTAACCTTGCAAATCTACCTCATCAAACGCTTGACCCGGATTTTGATTCGTCCCCGGATTTACTTCCACCGTACGCTGAATCATTGATCCTTGTTTGGTTACACCGGGCAACTGAACCGTAAAAATGGTTTTTGTTTCCACCGGACTTTTAATCGTCATGTATATTTTCCCTTTCGAAATCCGTGCTTTTTTTAACTGAACGTCGCCTAAATCAAAAGTGTGATCTTTGTTGTTCGCTACGAAATTGGTCCCCGGAGAAACCGTAAAACTTCCCGCTGAAATGGCATAACTTTGTTTGACGGTTGTATCGGGAATTTCAATGTAGTCGGATAAGTTGATATCCAATAAATTACGATTAATCTCCAACTGATAATACCCACTTCCATTGGTAGATATTATACTGTCCGTGACTAAATTATCAAGCTTTAGTGAGTCATTCAACACCGGAACCTGCCAAGCAGAAATCCACGAAGTGGCTTCTTTTTTACACGAAACCAATACGACTGACACAAAGCCAAGTAGTAAGTACCATTTGTTCATAAGTTCAAAACGAGAAAAATGATTCATTCGTTGGGAAAAGTATGTTTTCGTTCTAAACGAAATTTATACACGTTCAATGATCGTTGCATATCCTTGACCAACCCCAATACACATCGTAACCAACGCATAGCGTTTTTGCGTTCGGATCAATTCATTGGCTGCAGCCAAAATGATACGCGAACCAGACATTCCGAGTGGGTGTCCCAGAGCAATCGCTCCTCCATTCGGATTGATGCGAGGATCCTGATCATCTAAGCCCATTTTGCGTGTACAGGCCAAAACCTGTGCCGCGAAAGCTTCATTTAGTTCCAATACATCCATTTGATCCAAGGTCAAACCAGCACGTTTCAACACTTTTTCAGAAGCATAAACGGGTCCAATTCCCATGATTCTAGGTTCAACGCCCGCAACTGCTGCGCCAACGAAGCGAACTTTTGGCGTTAAATTCTGACTTTTCAACGCATCTTCGCTTGCCAACAACAACGCTGCAGCACCATCATTCAATCCTGAAGCATTTCCAGCAGTCACTGTTCCGTCTTTTTTGAAAGCAGGACGCAAATTTCCCAAAGTATCCATCGTTGTTTCTGGACGCATAAATTCATCTTGATCGAAAATAATCGGATCTTTGCGTTTTTGCGGAATCGATAGAGGAACAATTTCTTGTGCTAAAATTCCATTTTGTTGAGCTCGAAACGATTTCGCTTGAGACCATTGAGCAAATTTATCTTGATCTTCACGAGAAATCCCATACATTTCAGCCAAATTTTCAGCTGTATTTCCCATGGCATCCGTTCCGTAAATTTCTTGCATTTTTGGATTGATAAAACGCCATCCGAACGACGAATCAAACATTTGTGCATCGCGACCAAAAGCAGATGATGTTTTCGAAATCACCCAAGGCCCACGTGTCATGTGCTCTACTCCACCCGAAATATATAAATCTCCAGCACCATCTTTGATTGCACGGTACGCATTCACGGTTGCTGCCATTCCCGAAGCACACAAGCGATTGACTGTTTCTCCTCCCGCTTCGATCGGAAGTCCAGCCAACAAAGATGCCATGCGCGCCACATTTCGGTTATCTTCACCCGCTTGATTGGCACAACCTAAAATAACATCCTCTAATTGAGACCAATCCACCTGCTGATTTTTATCTGCCAACGCTTTCAAGACATGCGCCGCCAAATCATCTGCACGAACTGCGGATAAAGTTCCACCAAAATTTCCAATTGCTGTGCGGACACCGTCCACTAAATATACTTCTTTTGACATTGTTTCGATTTTGTGAACCAAAGGTAAACATTCTGTTTGGGATTCAGGTGAACCCTGTAAAATAGATTTTTGAAAAAGTCACAGAGTGAATCTATTTTGTTTTTTTCTTCAAAAAAAGCAGTACTAAATCCTTTTTAAAACTGATTGAAAACAAACCTTCTAAAGGAGTTTTCCACGAAAAAAAACACGATTCAACTTACCCTGTGAATAACATTTTAGCGGTTTCAAACTTGAAAAAAGCTATTTTCATCGAGCACTAAAAAACAATATTGTGAAAGTAAAACTACGATTCATCATCTGCATCTTGGGACTTCCTGTTTCCTTGTTTGCTCAATTGGAAGAACTTACGCCCAAAGAAAAGGCGTATCGGGATTCAATTTCAGCACTTAATCAACAAAACGCCGCTGTTGCAGCTAGTCAAGAAGCTTACAACCGAGGAAATGCAGCATTTCAAAAGAAAGACTATGCTGGCGCAATCCGCGAATTTCAACAATCGGTTCAATCAGATCCGAATTTTACAGCTGCTTATTATAACAAAGCGGTGGCAGAAAACGAAATGGAAAAATTCAGCGAGGCCAAAAACACGTTAAATACACTCATCACCAAAGATCCTTCCTATTCGAAAGCTTATTTTCAGCGCGGTAGAGCACTCCAAGGATTGAATGAATATGCTCAAGCCGAGAAAGACTACGAAAAAGCCATTCAATTGGACGCTAAAAATCCAAAAGCATATTACAACTATGGAACATTGCGCTTTTTGCAAAAAGATTATGAAGACGCCATCAAATACTTCACAAAAAGCATCGAATTGGATCCCAATTGGGCCTTTGCATACAACGACCGTGGAAGTTGTTACCGCATGCTCGGAAATTATCCAAAAGCCTTGGTTGATTACGAAGAAGCCGCTCGTAAAAATCCGAATTTAGCGTTCGTATTGAACAACATCGGAACGACCAAAAAGAAAATGAAAGATTTCGCAGGAGCATTGGCCGCTTTCAACCGAGCAATCAGCATTGATCCGAATTTTCATTTGGCCTACAACAACCGTGGCGCTGCTCAAATGGATAACAATCGTTTGGAAGATGCACTAAAAGATTTCGAAAAAGCGATTCAATTGAAACCCAATTACGCTCCGGCACATGCCAACCTTTCTGCTTTGTACTTCAAGAAAAAAGACTACAAAAAAGCAGTGGAAGCAGCTGATAAAGCAATCAGTTCCGATCCTGCAAATGCTTCGGGATACATCAATCGAGGAATGGCTAAAGAAATGCTTCGCGACATGGAAGGTGCTTGTAAAGACTGGAAAAAAGCCAGCGAACTCGGAAATGAACTCGGAAAATCATATTATTCAGGTAACTGCTCAAACTAATTAACACATGAAATTATTTATTCTTACACTCAGTTTTTGTGGAATCTTGAGTTACTCATTTTCCCAAAACGTCGAATTCAAAGCATCCAATTTCAAGGAACAAAAAGAAGAATTCAAAAAAGCAACCGAAGCAATCAAATCGGGTGACGAGGCACTCAAATTAGGCAACGAAGCCTTGTTTCAAGTTCAAGATTATGGCATGCATTTCCAAAAAGCATGGAAACAATTTGAAATTGCGCAGAAATTCAACCCAAACAATGCCGAGTTGAATTTCAAAATTGGCGTTTGCCTTGCTAATTCGACCGATCCTTCGCGCTGTATTCCTTACTTCAAAACAGCACAAAAACTCGATCCCGCTTGCGATCCTTTTTTGAATTACTATTTGGGCTATGCTTTTCAGTTGGAAGAAAATTTCACGGAAGCGAAAAAGTTTTATCAAATCTTTGAAAATGAATACAAAAAGGCGGATAATTTCACCAAATTTGTTACACAACGCAAAAAAGAATGCGACTTAGCCTTAAAAGCAAAAGCTGCACCCGTTCGTTGCTGGGTTGATAACATGACGGAAATCAACTCGCCCAATGACGATTTAGCTCCTTCGATTTCAACCGACGGGGCCGACATGGTTTTCTCTTCCTCAAGACCGAATGGAAATGCAACGGATGAAGTCGGAAACTACGACAAAGACATCTACTCCACTTCCTTGAGCAATGGAAAATGGTCTAAACCTGTCAAACTGACTGGCGGCATCAACACCATTACGGATGACATCTGTAATACAATTAGTTACGATGGAACCAAAATGTTACTTCACCGAAAAATGGAAGATCAATTTGATATTTACGAATCCAAATTGGTTGGCTTAACCTGGAGCAATCCCGAGAAAGCGCACATGATGATCAGTACGCCTCGCGCCAATGAAAAATACGGTGTTTATAGCGATGACGGTTACCGCATTTACTTTACCCGCGACAACGAAAATCGTTCCAACGGAATGGATGTCATGTTCTCTGCTATGCAAAGTAAAATGCGCAAAGATTACATGGCGGCTACGATGGTGTCGGAAGTAAACAGCAAGTTCAACGAAGGACCGATGTATCTAACAGTGGATGGAGAAACGATGTACATCTGCTCCGAAGGACATGAATCGATTGGTGGTTACGATATTTTTGTGTCCAAAAAAACACAAGGTGGTTGGTCGAAACCTGTGAATTTAGGTTATCCAATCAACACGCCCTATGACGACTTCTTTTTTGCTCCAACTGCGAATGAAAAGTTTGCCTACATTGCGTCCAACCGTGCAGGCGGACAAGGTGGATTCGATATTTACCGTGTTACATTTTGGGGTCCTGAAAAAGTTCCAAGTGTAGAAACCGAAGACTATTTGTTGGCTTCGATTGCCTATCCGGTGAAAGACAACCAAATTGAAGCAAAAGTTGATGTAAACAAAAAATCATTGACTGTTTTCAAAGGAATTACCATCGACGCCATTTCGCGCAAACCGGTGGAAGCATCAATCGAAATCTTTGACAACACGACAGGAAAAGTATTGGAAACGTTCACCACCAATTCCGCAACCGGAAAATTCATCATTACCTTAAATTCGGGTAAAAACTATGGAATTGCTGTGAAAGCGCCCGGTTATTTGTTCCATTCCGAAAACTTTGACATCCCGATGGGAAGCGACGATGCCTTGGTCAACAAAACCATTGAATTGAAAAACATCGCTGTGGGTAGCAAAATTGCTTTGCGCAACATCTTCTTCGATCATGGAAAAGCAACTCTTCGCGCGGAATCGAATGCCGAATTGGATCGTTTGGTGAAATTGATGCAAGATGTTCCTTCGTTGAAAATCGAAATTTCGGGTCACACCGACAACACGGGTTCGGCTTCGATCAACGAAGTGCTTTCGCAACAACGTGCCGACGCGGTGATTACCTACTTGAAAAGCAAAGGAATTGCAGCTGCCCGTTTAACTGCCAAAGGATATGGTTCATCCCTCCCAATCGCACCAAACACAACCGACGAAGGTAGACAACAAAACCGCCGCACCGAATTTGAAATCAAAGGAAACTAAGTTTCTGAAAATAAAAACAATAAAAAATCCCAACGCAGATTTGTGTTGGGATTTTTGTTTTTATTAATATACAATCATATTTCGATATGTAACTTTAAATTACTAATTTTCAGTGAATTTATTGAATTATAAGTTTTTGTGTCGATTCTCCAATTTTAATGAAATAAATACCTGAATTTAACTGCTCCACATTGATTGTGTATGTTTGATCTTGAGGAGAGAGGTTGGGATATTCAAGTACAAGCTGACCAGCTGTATTGAAAATCTGAACAGCCTCATTTTCTGTGAAAAATTGAGAAGAAATGATTACTTGATTTGTTGCAGGGTTGGGGTGGATGGTGAAGAGGGTTGAGTAGTTTACATTAAGCCCTAGATTGCTAATTTGTACGCACAGAGTTGTGTCTGAACAACCATTTTCTGTTAATTGCACTGCATAACTCCCATTTGAAGATGGTGTGAACGATTGATTTATTGCACCTGGAATAACAGCATAATTGTTGTTACAATCTAACCATTGATATGTTGCATTTGTATTCGAAGCTGTGATCGTTGCGCCAGAAACACTCGTGAAAAGATTATTAATGAAACCTATTGTTAACGATAAAAACTTGGTTGAATCACATCCATTGGACCCTGTAAAATTTGTAAAATAAGAACCGCTTGAGCTGTATGTTTGGCCTTCCCATAAATATGGCTCACAAACTGCAATCGTTTCTAGTGAAAAGCTTGAACATGAATTGAGTTGTATTATACTATTAACAGTACTTAGTGTGTTTTGATAATTATAATAGGCAAACAATCCTCCAACTAGTATTTTATTGTTTTCCATTAGATTAATAGTGGATACAAACCCCGGAAATGCACTATTAGCTGGCATGTAAAAACCACCGGAAAATGATGGTTCACTCGGATTAAAAGTTTCATCAAAATTACCATTGGGTAAAAGTCTAGTCAAACCATGAATAAAAGTATTCCCGTTGTTATAATTCATAGAACCTCCTATCAAAATTCTTCCGTCTGATTGTGTTTTAATGCATAAAATACCTAATGAAATATTATTGTCTAAATGAAAACTTGAATCAATTGTACCATCAGGAATTAACTTAATTAATCCTTTAGTGTTGATACCTTGATATTTAGTGTAAGTTCCACCAACCAAAATTTCCCCATCTGATTGAAGCTCAATCGCATAGATGGTTACACCATCTGAACCATTATAAGTAAAACCTGAACCTATATCAAAGGTTAAATCGATGCTTCCGTTAGAATTAAGTCGTGTTAGATGTTTAGAAACTTGTCCATTAAAAGTACTAAATTGTCCTCCAATTAGTAATTTTCCATCTGATTGAATTGCAATTGAATTAACGTCATCATTGAAGCCATTTCCCGGATTAAAACTAAAATCAAGTGTTCCATTTACGTTTAATCTACAAATTCTATTAATAGAAGTTCCGTTGAATGAAGTAAATCTTCCACCAACAATTATTTTACCGTCAGTTTGAATCATCATTGATTTAACGACATTATTGAATCCTGTTCCTATAATGAATGAGCCATCGATTGTACCATCAGCGTTAAGTCTCACAATTCGATTTTTAGTGTTGCCATTATATGAGGTAAAGTCGCCTGCAACAATTATTTTGCCATCGTTTTGGATAGCAGAACAAAGATTGTTATAAGTTCCTGAACCTCCAGAATACCCCCCTGTACCGTAATTAAATGCTGGGTCTATTGTTCCGTCTTCTTGAAGTCGGATCAAATTTAAAGTCAAACCCGGATTTAAATAAATCCCATTATAATAATTGAAATTTCCTCCAACAATTATTTTACCATCAGGCTGAATAGTTGTAGTGGTAACAATTTGTGTAATATTACCATTATAAAATGCTGTTCCCGGATTAAAACTTGGATCTATTGCACCATCTTGCGCAAGCAGAGTGAAATAAGGTACTAGAAATGACAGATAAAGTAATGCTGTTTTCATGTGATCTATTTTTAAGTTGTTTTGTTTATTGTAATTTTTGTAACCTTCCCTGCTGAATTATGTTCAATAGTTTTGGTATAGTTAAACGAATTGGTGTTTAATTTTTTACTCTTTTTGTGGTAGCATAGCAAAATTGCAATGAGTACAACAAGTCCTAACCCCCAAACGAAAATCGATGCAAGAAAAAAAGTGTTGTCCTTATAAATACTTATCGGATTTGTAATAGGTTCATTTTTAGATAAATCTGTAACAGTCATAATATTTTGGATGTATCCGCCTTTAGATGAATCTAAACGAGTATTTTCTGAGAGTGCTTTGGTGATATGATAGGTTTTGTTGAAATTTATTTCTGCACTTGAGGTTGCACTCGAATAAGGATTAATACTTGAATCTGAAACTACTTGCGCTTCACCAAGGACGGGAAGAATTAAAAGGGAAAATAATAACAAGACTTTAAGACTCACCAAAAACAGAGCTTTTATTACTAAAAAATCCGGGATAAAGTCCAACAACCCTTTATTCTCTCCAGTATAATTACTGAAAAAATGTTCAAAATCATTACCAACATAATGTTTTCTTATCTTGGTATTCAATGCTTGGTCTCTTCGATGCTGATAACCCATGTAAATTAATAAACTGATTAAGAATACAAGAACCATTTCAACGATTATTGCAAACAAGAATACTACATTTTTACTGATGAAATAATCTTTAATTGAGACCAAACCTGTTGCAAGTGAATAGGTAAATCCATAAAAGCCAAACAACGAAATTAGAGCTATCATGATTGTGTTAAACCTCGATCCAATGTCGTTTTGGTTTTCACTAAATTGCTCGTGAAGTTGAAACAATAATTCTTTTTTGGAGTTATTCTTCCTCATCTCTCCTCTTTATTAACAATCATATTATACCCCAAATAAAGCGCTGCAACAATTGGTAATCCAAAAAAAACAGCCACTACAATTTTCTTTTTCACCAAAAAAAGCGTTACACCAAAAGCAACAAGGTAAATTGGAATAATAAACTTCAAATACGGTTTTATCACCCCATAAACTTTCCAAGATTTGTTGGCCAATTCTTGATTTTTCACCTTTTGCTCTGCTTCTTGAATTTTTCGTTTTTCTTCTTGCTGATAACGCTTAATCTCGCGCATTTCACGCGCTTCTTCACTATTGTATTCGGCTGCTTTGTTAACACCTGCTTTTACACCTTTGCCCAATAGATTAACAGTTGCGCCTAAAGCTGAGTTGTCCCAATGCGCTTGAACTATCTTTACAGAATGTGTTCCAAGTTTTGGGCATGCTTCTTTGCTTGCTTTGGTATGTTCATAGGTTTGAAATACAGCTCCGCACTTAGTGCATTCCCAATGTTTATTTTTGGTGTTTACTGCCATAGAATTGGTTTATGATTTAGTTTTCCATTTATACACTGTAAGAATACCCTCTTCATCGTACTCATAACTTTGCTTTACACGGTTATATCTGATGGGAGCTTGTAATTCGGTTTTCATGTAATTGATGTAGCGAAAAAGCATCGACTTAGACACATTTATTTTTCGTGCAAAGGCCTCCGGTTTATCGGTTTGCTTGCGTTGTATGTAGTGATCAATAACACGTATTTTCTCAATATTCATGTTTCAAAAGTATTTTCATTGACTCTATAATAAGTTCACCGAAAATATTTTTTAATTACGTTGATATTAGAAACTAATTTATAAACGCTGTTCATTTGTACAAGAACACGTGTTTTGAGGTGGTTTTATTTTACACGTTTGATGGTTTTGGAACGGAGTAAACGAAGCACTTCTTCTTTATATCCTGCTCCAATGGGTAATATTTTTTCATTCACAACAACCGTTTCTGCATCGTACCTTACAATGTGCTCAAAATTCACAGCGTATTTTTTATGAATTCGAACAAATGAGTTATTCAACTGAGCCAAAAACTGCGTTAAATTGGAGAGAACCAACTTTTTACCTGTTGTGAGTATTACTTGTACGTAATTTTCCTGAGCTTCCATGTAAACAATATCAGTATGAATGATCTTTTCATAAGTACCATTTACAGCCACAAAACTGAAAGCAAATTCTGGTTGAGAAATTTGGGACTTCACTTTTTCCAAAGCTTTTAGAATGCTTGCCGGTTGAACTGGTTTGGTAATAAAATGAGCAGTTTTCATGTTGTAACTGTCCAAAGCAAATTCTGGATGATTGGTAATGAGTACAATGGGTGCTTTTTGTGTGAATTGCTGATACACCTCGATTGCATTGGCATCTGGTAATTCTATATCCGAGAAAATAACATCCACTTTATTTTGTTGTAACCAAGAAATGGCTTGGTAAATAGAAGAAAACGTTGCTGCTAATTGGGCTTGAGGAGCACAAAGTTGCAAGGTTTGGAGAAAATGGTCTTTTTCCGTTTCGTTATCTTCTATCAAAATAAATCGCATGGATCAAAAAGTTAAAATTGCACTTGCTTTACTAATGTTTTTTTCAAATTTGAAGCCGATCGCATATTTATCGCATAGCGCTTGTACTATCGTATGCCCAATTTGTGTTCCGTGTTGTGTTTTTGATTCAAAATCATTTGAAATCACCAATTGAGTTGCACTAACTTGAATAGAAATCGAGGTTTTCTCCAGCCCGTAAGTAATGGCATTAGAAAGTAAATTTCGCAAAATGGTTTCCATTGCTTTTTCAGAACACGAAATACATGGCCACGAATCCGTTGATACTTCAATTGATATGTCTTTATGCTTTAATAACAACTCATTTTCATCTTCTATTTGATCCAATAAACGCGCAAGATTAAGCGTGTTTTGATGGTTGTCTTGTTTACGCCATTCCAATAAACTCTCCAACACATTAATGGTTTGTTGGGTTGTTTGTTGTCTTGTTTCCAAAGGCAAATCATACGCATTGCTTGCAATCATACTTTTTAAATCATGTCCAATAATGCGGTATAGCATATCATCAAAACGATTGATTTCTGCTAATTGATGATTCAATTGTTTTTGCTTTCGAGCGGTTCTAAACGCAAACCATGAAACCAACCCTACAAGCACCAATAATATACCAACCGACCAAACAATTCTATTTTTCCGCTCTAACTCTTTGTTTTTCTTCAGCATACTCAGTTTGTTTTGAGCCAGTTTTTTGTCTTTTTCAGCGGTTTGGTATTGAATATTCAATTCATTGATTGCTTTTGAATTTTCCAAACCATAGATGGAATCATTTTCGTTTGTAAACGCTTCAAAATATTCCAGTGCTTTTATATAATCACCCGTTCGGTAGTAGTAATCATATAGATGCCATTTGTAATTCGTAATCAAATCTTGTTGTTGATTTGCATAAATATATTTCTTAGCTTTTTCTAAATAAGGTTTAGCTGCAACCATTTTATTTTGTTCGGCATTTGCATTATATAATCGCAAGTAGATAACTGCTAATGGTTCGGTAAATTGATATTTTTCGTAAATCGGTAATGCTTGTAAAAAATAGTTTTCTGCGCCGGAATAGTTTTTTAAATCAAATTCCAATGCTCCCATTTCGCACAAACAATCTGCTTCAATTAATTCATCACCAAGTTCTTTTGCCAAAGTATAAACTTCTTGAAGTAGTTTTTTTCCTTCTGAAAATTGTCCAGTAGCATTGAGTGTAGTTGATAAGGCCATACCTGTTTTAACAGCAGATAATTTACTATGCACTTTGTAATAAGCAAATGCTTTTTTAAAATATGGTATAGCTTGCGGTTCGTTTTTTGAAGCCATTAAAGTCAGTCCAATAGCGTTTTGAATTCCAGCAATCTGCTTTTGGTTTTTAACTCCTTTTTGATAGTTTAAACATTGTTGTAAAACAGTCAAACTTTTTTTAGTATTTCCTTCATCTCGTAATATGAATCCCATCATTTTCAAAGCATCATAGTAGGTAGATTTATCTGATTTAGCTAATTTAAGTGCTTCTTCAATTTTTTCTTTTGCCGTGGAACTACCTTGTGTATAATAGATAAATGTTCCCTCCAATAATACAATTTCATCATTAACATTTGGATTTCCTTTATTCAATTGCTTGAATTGTTTCAAAATTTGTTGCGAACTATCAGGATAAGTAGTTAGCGTTCTGTTGAATGATTTTTTAAGTTGGTCATTGGTTTGTCCATAACCAATTGTATTACAAAGAATAGCGAAAAGAAAAATTAGGGTTGGTTTCATTTTTTATGTATTTTGAACAAAATTATAATTAAAAATTAATTAGAATACCCAAAAACAGCAATTAAGGTAAAATCACTTTTATATTTTCATTTACTTATATTTATTTTCAAGGTATTTTACATACTCATCTTTTTCATCAAGATTACTGGGAATAATTTTTCCAGAAGAAATACTTTTAACAAAAGGTGAAATCTCCCTTTCTTTTGTTTTATCGTCAAGTGTTATTGAATTTAAATAAATTTCAATTAGTTTGGATAGACTTATTTTTTTGCTAGAAGCATATTTTTTTGCTTGTTCAATGGTTTGCTTGTTCAATTTTAAAGTTAATCTGGCTTTCATAGGTAAATATATTGCTTGATGAAGATACAACAAATAGTTCATTAATCCAATTTCTTCTCATTTTCCCCTTCTCTCCACCCAAACAATTTCTCAAACGAATCGATTCATCGCCCCAAAATTTCCCTACCTTTGAATTTCAAAATTTACAGCATGTTTACGCCGATTGCAGAGCAACACATTTCCTTTTTTCAGTCCCTGTTGGGAGAGCGTTGTCAAACTCTTTTGTCCGTTCGGGAAGACTATGGTCATGATATGACAGAGGATTTTCAGTTTACACCCGATGTTGTGTTGAAACCGGAAACGCCGGAAGAAGTTTCTGCCATTTTGCGCTTTTGCACGGAACACCAACTTGCAGTTACGCCTTCAGGTGCGCGAACGGGTTTGAGTGGTGGCGCTTTGCCGATTGAAAAAGGGGTTGCCCTTTCGATGGAACGATTCAACCGAATTTTGGACATCGATGAAAAAAACCTGCAAGTAACCACCGAACCCGGAGTAATCACGCAAGTCTTACAAGATGCGGTCAAAGAAAAAGGCTTGTTCTATCCGCCCGATCCGGCGAGTAAAGGAAGTTGTTTTATTGGTGGAAATGTTTCTGAAAATTCAGGAGGACCAAAAGCGGTGAAATACGGCGTAACGAATGAATACGTGCTGAATTTGGAGGTCGTTTTACCCAACGGAGAAATCATTTGGACAGGCGCCAATGTCTTGAAAAACGCAACAGGATACAACTTGACCCAACTGATTGTCGGAAGTGAAGGAACGTTGGCGGTGATCACCAAAATCGTTTTGAAACTCATCCCGCATCCAACGCATGATTTGAGTTTGCTTGTCCCGTTTTTTGATGCGGAAAAAGCATGCGAAGCGGTTGCTGCCATTTTCCAAGCGGGAATCACACCGAGTGCAATGGAATTCATGGAACGGGATGCTATTTTGTACACTTTGCCCCACGAACCTGAATCCAACTTGGAGGTGAAAGACGAGCACGCCGCCCATTTGTTGATCGAAGTGGATGGATTTGATCCAGAGGAATTGATGAAACAATGCGAGCGAATTGTGGAAGTTTTAGAACGCTTCGAAACTGATGAAATATTGTTTGCCGAGAGTCAAGCGCAAAAAGATCAATTGTGGAAATTGCGAAGAAAAGTCGGCGAAGCGGTGAAATCCCATTCCATTTACAAAGAAGAAGACACCGTTGTGCCACGATATGAATTGCCCAAATTACTGAAATCGGTAAAAGAAATCGGCGCCAAATATGGTTTTCAATCCGTTTGTTATGGCCATGCGGGCGATGGAAACTTACACATCAACATATTAAAAGGCGAACTTTCTGACGAATTTTGGAACGATGGATTGCATACCGCGATTTCTGAATTGTTTGAGGAAGTGGTGGCACTTGGAGGAACTATCTCGGGGGAACACGGAATCGGTTACGTACAAAAACGCTACATGCCAATTGCATTTAAACCAATTCACATCGAGATCATGAAACAAATCAAACAAATCTTTGATCCAAAGGGGATTTTAAATCCGGGGAAGATTTGGGAGTGATGGAATGATAAAAAAAGTTAAAGATTCCTCGCTTTTGCCATATTTCCCACAAGACAACACTATTTTTGTGGGAGTGAGGACAAGGATTTCATACGTAATTTTGTTGTTGTTTGTAATAAGTCTTACAAACGATTTTACGTTGCTTTCTATTGATCAAGAAATGGAACAAGTCGAATTCAATGATAATCAACAAGGTGGAGATCACCAATTAACAGGTGATGATATCGAACTTGATAAAATAGAAGAATTTAAAACGGAACTAACTCCCTTTCAACACCTTACTTTTGAATTCAAAACTAAACCCCAATTCATGTACGAAAAGTCTGTGATTTCGAATGATTCAAGTGTCATTTCACCTCCTCCACGACTTTGTTAATTAAGAAAAAACAAACTTAGTTAAACACGTACAAAAATTCAAATTATGTTATTCAAACAACTTGATTGGAGATTTCTTCTCCTCTCATTAACGATTGTATCTTGTCAAGACGAACAAGCAATTCAACAAACAGAAACGTTCCCTATAACAAAACCCATTATAATCGATACGAATTCACATGTGGATTACGTAGCGGAAATTGTCGGAGTCAAAAACATCGAAATTCGATCCATGATTCCCGGTTATCTTGCAAAAGTGCATGTCGATGAGGGACAAGTGGTAAAAGAAGGTCAAGTGCTTTTCAGTATCAACAGTGCTTCATACAAAGAAGAAGTAATCAAAAGTCAAGCTCTTTTGAAAATTGCAGAAGCAGAAGTGGAAAGCGCTTCGTTAACCGTTCAAAACACACGTGAATTGGTGAAAAAGAATGTGATTTCCAACATTGAGCTTGAATTTGCAAAGAACAAACTTCAAATAGCCAAGGCAAAAGTAGACGAAGCAAAAGCAAATGTTGCGCACGCCAAATTAATGCTTTATCACACTGAAATTCGTGCGCCTTTTCCAGGAATTATCAATCGTTTGCCACAAAAAATAGGCAGTTTGGTGGAGGAAGGATCCTTGTTGACAACCCTTTCACAAAACAATGAAATTTTTGCCTATTTCGATGTTTCCGAACCAGATTACCTCAATTTCATGTCCAAAATAACAAAAGGGAAACAAGAAGATCGGGAAGTGGAGTTGATTTTAGCAGATGGTAAAAAATTCGCTCACAAGGGATACATCGAAACAATTGACGGTGAGATTGACCCCAATTCGGGAACTATTTCCGTTCGAAGCAGATTTAAAAATCCAGATTTCATCTTGAAACATGGAGCAAGCGGAAAATTGCGAATTCCAAAAAAATTCAAGCAAGTGATGGTAATTCCACAAAAATCAACGTTTGAAATTCAAGACAGAACTTTTGTTTACGTACTAACGAAAGACAATAAATTGCGTATGAAGGCAATCGAAGTAGGCGCTCGGCTACCACATCTTTATGTTATTTCAAAAGGTTTACGCACTTCTGACCGCATTTTATTCGAAGGAATCCAATTGGCTGAAGAAGGAATGAGCATCCACCCCAAGTTGATTTCACAGCATAGCATCATTCATAAACTTAGCAAACAATAACCAATTATGATTCAAAAATTTATCGAAAGACCTGTTCTTTCCCTCGTCATTTCGCTGTTTATTGTTCTTTTAGGTCTGTTGAGTATGACTCAGCTACCTGTTACGCAATATCCCGACATTGCACCTCCTGCGGTGTCAGTTACAACCAAATACACGGGAGCAAATGCCGAAACATCTTCCAAAGCAGTCGTTACTCAATTGGAACGCGCCATAAATGGAGTACCCGGAATGACCTATATGACCTCCGTTTCAGGAAACGATGGAACGAGCGTGATTCAAATTTACTTTGAAGTTGGAACTGATCCCGACTTAGCAGCAGTAAACGTGCAAAACCGTGTTTCAACTGTATTGGATGAACTTCCTGAAGAAGTAATCAAAGCAGGAGTATCGACCGAAAAGGAAATCAATTCGATGTTGATGTACATCAACTTGAAAAGCGACGATCCTTCTTTAGATGAAAAATTTATCTACAATTTTGCCGACATCAATGTTTTACTCGAACTGCGACGCATTGAAGGAGTTGGATATGCGGATATTCTTGGGAATAGAGAATATGCTATGCGTGTTTGGCTTAAACCGCAGCGTTTGGATGCCTACGAACTTTCGGCAGAAGATGTGATTCAAGCTTTGCGAGCACAAAACCTCGAAGCTGCTCCCGGAAAAATTGGTGAAGCATCAGGAAGAAAAGCCCAATCCTTGCAATACGTTTTGCGTTACACAGGTAAACTTACTGAAAAAGAGCAATACGAAAATGTAGTTGTAAAAGTAACTGAATCAGGCGAAATGCTTCGTTTGAAAGACGTGGCCGATATTGAGTTTGGTTCGGTCGAATACGACGTACTTTCCAAAGAAAACAACCAACCATCTGCTGCCATTGTATTGAAACAACGACCAGGATCCAATGCTTCCGAAGTAATTAAACGGGTGAAAGATCGACTCGAAGAATTGAAAGTCAAAAGCTTCCCTCCGGGAATGGATTATACGATAAGTTATGACGTTTCACGCTTTTTAGATGCATCCATTCACGAAGTAATCAAAACATTGATCGAAGCATTTATTCTTGTTGCCTTGGTGGTATTCATTTTCCTACAAGATTTTCGGTCTACCCTCATTCCTATTTTGGCCGTTCCTGTTGCCCTAATTGGAACCTTTGCTTTCATGCAATTATTTGGATTTTCAATCAACCTTTTGACGCTCTTTGCCCTTGTTCTTGCCATCGGAATTGTAGTCGATAATGCCATCGTTGTGGTGGAAGCAGTTCATGCCAAAATGCACGAAAAACACTTAGATGCAAAAACAGCCACCATTGAAGCAATGAAAGAAATGACAGGTGCCATCCTTGCCATTACACTTGTTATGTCGGCGGTTTTCATTCCCGTCGCATTTTTAGATGGTCCAGTTGGCGTGTTTTACCGTCAGTTCTCGATCACCATGGCGATTTCCATTGTCATTTCGGGAGTAAATGCATTGACCCTTACTCCTGCTTTGTGTGCCATCATGCTGAAACCAATCCCAGAAAATCCGAAGAAAAATTTGCTTAACCGCTTTTTTACCGGGTTTAATAACCGATATGATCGTCTTTCAAATCGATACAAAAAGTGGCTTGAAATTATTGTCAACAGAAGAACAGTGACGATCGGAATTCTTGCTGTTTTCGTACTTGGAACATGGGGAATTGGAAAAATTCTACCGACTGGATTTATCCCTACGGAAGATCAAGGTACGGTTTACATCAACGTGACTACGCCGGTAGGTGCTACCTTGGAACGAACCGAAGCGGTAATGGACGAATTAGATCGAATCGCCAAAGAAATGGACGAGGTTGAATCGATTTCGAGTCTTTCGGGATACAGTATGCTCACCGAGGGGGTTGGTTCGTCATTCGGTATGAGTACCATCAATTTAAAACCTTGGGATGAACGTTCACTTACTGCAAACGAAGTCATTGCTAAGCTACAAGAAAAAACAAAGCACTTGAAAGATGCTGATATCCAATTTTTCCCTCCTCCTGCAGTACCTGGTTTTGGAAATGCAAGTGGTTTTGAGCTTCGAATCTTAGACAAAACAGGTTCTGGAAATTTGCAACAAACGGCAAAAACGACTAACCAATTTATTTCAAAATTGAATAGTCGGCCAGAAATCAAGGAAGTTTTTTCTAGCTTCAATCCGAATTTCCCTCAATACTTAATTCATATTGATCCAGCAAGCGCGTCTAAAAAGAAAATTACGCCCGAAAGTGCATTGAACAATCTTCAAGCGCTCATTGGAAGTTATTATGCAACCAATTTTATTCGCTACGGTCAGATGTATAAAGTGATGGTTCAAGCCGATCCGAAATACCGTTCACAACCCGAGGATTTATTGAAATTGCGTATCAAAAACAACGAGGGAGAAATGGTTCCTTACAGTGCATTTACCCGAATCGAACGGGTTTACGGACCAGAACAATTAACGCGGTATAACATGTATGTTTCGGCCATGTTGAACGGGGAACCAGCTAAAGGATATAGTTCGGGTGACGCCATCAAAGCCATTGAGGAAACAGCAGAAAAATACTTACCCACAGGATTTGATTACGAATGGTCGGGAATGACGCGAGAAGAAATTTTATCTGGAAATCAAGTGGTGATTATCTTTTCCATTTGTTTGCTTTTCGTTTATTTACTTCTTGCTGCTCAGTATGAAAGTTTCTTGTTGCCCTTGCCAGTACTACTTTTCCTCCCGATTGGTGTATTTGGAAGTTTCTTGTTCCTCCTTCTTTTCGGTTTGGAAAACAACATTTACGCACAAGTTTCCATGGTCATGCTCATTGGATTATTGGGGAAAAATGCCATCCTCAT
>CAYRMV010000002.1:0-90879 GCA_964425255.1 uncultured Flavobacteriales bacterium | reverse complement strand
ATCATCAACAAACAAGGTTTTTCTTGGATTCAACTTATTTTCCTCACACACCTGCAAGAACGTTTCTGGATGGGGTTTTCGAGCGTTCATTATATGGGAATAATAAACTTTTTCAAAGTAAGGCGCTAAATTACTGTGTGGACTTTTCTTCTGCAATGCCTGATTGACCGCCTGCAAATGAATTTCATTGGTATTGCTCAACAAGAAAAGGCGTTTTTGCTGATTTAATGTCTCTAATAAATGTAAATTTTCCTCAGGAAAGTCCAAAATCATAGCATTCCAAGCAGCAACAACTTGATTGGGAGAAGTTCCTGCGGGAAGAAATCGCAGCAAAGCGTTCACAAAATACGGCGTTGAACATTGGCCAGTTTCGAACTCGTCAAACAATCCCGATTGAGCTGCTTGCGTATACATTTCTTGAAATTGAGTCAAACCCAAAGCTTCAAACGCAGCCTGTGTTCGCTGATAATCGAGGTTTAATATGACACCTCCTAAATCCAAAATAATTGCATCTGCTTCTTTCCAGTTCATGTTGCAAATGTACAGGCATTTTGATAAAATCGAAGCAAAATCACCCTTATCCTTTTGAGCTAGCTACTTGTTGACGATAAATTATCATTCAATGGAAAAGGATTCCATCTGTATCTTCCTTTTCAATCCCATATTTCTCCCTATCTTTGCACCTCAAAATTACTTTCATGTACAGAACACATACTTGTGGTGCTTTACGCGCCGAAAACATTGGTAACCAAGTTACATTAGCTGGATGGGTACAACGTTCCCGCGATTTGGGTGGAATGACTTTTGTTGATTTACGTGATCGATACGGAATCACTCAATTGGCTTTTAACATGGAAGACAACGAAGAGTTGTGTTTGCAAGCTCGAAAATTAGGCCGCGAATTTGTCATTCAAGTGGAAGGTTTAGTCATTGAGCGAACAAGTAAAAATGCGAATTTAGCAACTGGTGACATCGAAATCAAAGTTTCCAAATTAGTTGTGCTGAATGCCGCAAAAACACCTCCATTTACCATCGAAGATGAAACAGATGGCGGAGAAGAATTACGCGCTCAATACCGTTATTTGGATTTACGAAGAAATCCTGTTCAACAAAAATTATTCTTGCGAAACAAAGTTGCGCTTGAAACCAGAAAATTCTTAGACAGCCAGCTTTTTGTGGATGTTGAAACACCTTATTTGATCAAATCGACGCCAGAAGGAGCGCGCGACTTTGTGGTACCAAGCCGCATGAACGAAGGCGAATTTTATGCCCTGCCGCAATCGCCTCAAACCTTCAAACAATTGTTGATGGTTTCTGGATTTGATCGTTATTACCAAATTGTCAAATGTTTCCGCGACGAGGATTTACGTGCCGACAGACAACCTGAATTCACCCAAATTGACTGTGAAATGGCCTTTGTGGAGCAAGAAGACATCCTTCAAACATTCGAAGGTTTGGTAAAACATTTGTTTTCAACGGTTCGAGGTGTTGAATTCGAAGGCGCATTTCCACGTATGACCTATGCGGAAGCAATGGAAAAATATGGATCTGACAAACCGGATATTCGCTTCGATTTGGAATTTGTTTACTTGACCGATTTGGTTCAAAACAAAGGTTTTTCCGTATTTGACAATGCTGAAACGGTCATTGCTATCAACGCAAAAGATTGTTCGGAATACACCCGTAAACAGCTGGATGCACTGACTGATTGGGTAAAACGCCCACAAATTGGCGCAACAGGTTTGATCTATTTAAAATGCAATGCTGACGGAACCTTTAAGTCTTCCGTTGATAAATTTTATTCGGAAGAAGAATTGGCAAAATGGGCAGAACGTGCGCAAGCCGAACCAGGGGATTTATTGCTTGTTTTATGTGGTGAAATGGAAAAAACACGCAAACAAATGAATGAATTGCGTTTGCACATGGGGAATGAATTGGGATTACGCAATCCAAACGTTTTCAAACCGTTGTGGGTATTGGACTTTCCTTTGTTGGAATGGGACGAAGAAAACGGACGTTACCACGCCATGCACCATCCTTTCACATCGCCAAAACCAGAAGATTTTCATTTGATCGAAACAGATCCTGGGAAAGTTCGTGCGAATGCCTACGATTTAGCGATGAACGGCGTTGAATTGGGCGGTGGATCCATTCGTATTCACGACCGTGATTTGCAAGCGAAAATGTTTGATTTACTTGGATTCACACCCGAAGAAGCACAAGCACAATTTGGTTTCTTGATGAATGCTTTTGAATTTGGCGCACCTCCACACGGTGGATTGGCTTTCGGTTTAGACCGTTTGGTAGCAACAATGGGTGGTTCAGACTCCATCCGTGATTACATTGCATTCCCAAAAAACAACCGTGGCCGCGATGTGATGATTGACGCACCCGCACCACTCGCAAACGATCAGTTAAAAGAATTATCTTTGAAAGTGGAATTGGAGTGATAAGAAAAGACTTATAAACAAAAACGCTCATCACTTTCTTTGTAATGAGCGTTTTTTATTTAATCAAATCTTACTTCAACACCGCAATTGCTGCTTCGTAATTTGGTTCTTGTGCAATTTCGGGAACCAATTCGGTGTAGATCACTTCTTGGTTTTCGTTTAAAACAACAACGGCACGCGCATGTAAACCTTGCAAGGGTCCATCCGTCATCTCCAAACCATAGTTTTTTCCAAAAGATCCGTCTTTAAAATCGGAAACGGTAGCCACTTTATCAATTCCTTCTGCACCGCAAAAACGGGTTTGAGCAAAGGGTAAATCGCGCGAAATACACAAAACTTCCGTATTTTCTAACTGACTTGCATCTTGGTTAAAATGACGAACTGAAGCAGCACAAATCCCTGTATCGATGCTTGGGAAAATATTTAATATTACTCTTTTTCCTGCAAAATCGGACAATTTCGCCGCTGAAAGATCGTTTTTTGTTAATGTAAAGTCAATCGCTTTTGAACCAACTTCTGGCAATTGCCCGTTGGTGTGAATTTCATTTCCTTTGAATGTTATTGTTGCCATAATTTTGTTTTTTGTGCAACTAAAATAGGACTTCTAATTCAAATCAACTCCCTTTTTGTGATTTGTTCATAAAATAATGTTCATTGCAACACGTATTTCCTCCTAGTTTTCTATTTTCGAAAAATGAAATACGGAGCAATTGATATTGGAACCAACGCAGCTCGCTTGCTAGTGGGAGAAGTTTGTCATGAAGGAGATCACGCATTTGTGAAGAAAATTTCCTACACTCGCATCCCTTTGCGCTTGGGCGAAGTGGTTTTCGATCAAGGCGAAATTACACCTGCTAAACTCGAACAATTTGAAAAAACCATGCATGCGTTTCGGTTAATTGCTGAAATATTTGATGTGAAACAGCTTCGTGCTTGTGCTACTTCTGCCATGCGTGAAGCAAGCAATGCCCATGAAGTGATTGAACGCATTCGAGAAAAAACAGACGTAAACATCGAAGTAATTTCGGGTGACGAAGAAGCACGATTGATTTTTGGAACGTTTTTCCTCTTGGATATCGATAAAAAATCATCTTTTATTGTGATTGATGTGGGTGGTGGAAGCACGGAAATCAGTGTGTTTGAATCCGGAAAACGCGTAGCAGCGAAATCTTTCCGAGTAGGAACAGTACGTTCTATCAAAGGAAAAATTGAGAAATCCATTTGGAAAGAAATCAAAACATGGATTGATGAACATGTGGATGCTAGTACGCCGCATCAAGTTTTCGCAACAGGAGGAAACATCAATAAAATTCACAAAATCTTAGGTGCACAACAAAATGAGCCAATTGCAGTTCGAAAAATGAAAAAACTGTACGAGGAACTCGCTCCCTTAACAGTCGATCAACGGGTTGATTTGTTCCAGTTAAAACCAGACCGTGCCGATGTAATCATTCCAGCTTGTGAGATTTATTCGTTTATATTCAAAGAGTTGAAATGCAAAGAATTTCATGTCCCGAAAATCGGACTTTCAGATGGAATGATTTATGATTTGTATCTACAAGAAAAAGCAAAATCCTAGAATAATAAAATAGAAAAGGACATCTGTTTCAAAACGAGATGCCCTTTTAAGATCGATTTATCGTTATCGTAAAATCACTGTTTTTACTTCAACGTTATTTTCATTTCCGATACGAACATGATACATTCCAGCTTCGAATTGCTGCGTAGAAAGTTGCACTTGATTTTCACCCGTTTGAGCTTGAATTGATTTTTTCATCAACACTTTTCCAGTCAAATCGATTAATTCTAGGGTCATTTCCTGTGGCTGAGCAGCAGGGAAAGAAACGGTCAATTGATCCTCCGCAGGATTTGGGAAAATAGAAAAATGGGAGAACAGATTCAACTCGTCGACATTCAATTCACTTGGTCCACCCGCATAAATATTGATGTTGTCAACATACAAATTATTCCCGCCATTTGCCTCAAAAACAAATTTATACATGAAATTTTCGACCCAATAGCTCGACGTAATATTGGTTACGTGAACCGTTTTCCAATCGTCGTTGGTGGGTGTCCAATATTGTTGCTCTGATTCGGTTGATAAGGCTGTACCTGAAATCGTTCGGCGTTGGACCCACGTCTGACCACAGTCGTTACTGATGAAGACTTTCAAAAATTCAGTTCCTGTGGTTGGTGTTTTTCGATGAGCAAATCGGAAAGAAAGTGTAACATCCGTTTGCGATGTGATTCCAGATAAGTCAATCGGTTCAGAAATCAATTCATCAACATCCCCTGGCGATTGCAAAAAATTGAATAAACACATGCTTTTCGCTGAAAACTGACCATTGTTGTAAAGCGACCAAGTAGGTCCTGAAGTATTGGATTGAACTTTAAATGGAATTTGACTCACTGTTACATACGGCTCAAAACCTTCGTAAATAGGCAAATTGGTTGGCGTATTGAGCACTTGAATAAAATCAATTTTTTCTTTTGTCAATGAATTAGTACCATCCGAAACAGTTAATGTTACTGTATGATTTCCAGGAGTTGCATACACAACCACCGGATTTTCTTCAGTGGAAGTTGCTGGTATTCCACCTGGGAAAGACCAATTCCATGATTGAACATTATTAAACGATTGATCGGTAAATTGAACACTTGTTCCACTACAAACAACCGGATTGAGGACCGAAAAATCAGCGCGACAAAGAACCAATTCTTCCCCAACACCCGTTTCAGCTAAATTTGATTGAGACCACAAATTATTTCGTCCATCCAACGATGATTCGAGCACTGCTCGCATTAGAGCAGCTTGACCGGGAGTGAACATCTTTGAACAGTAGGAATAATCCATGTAATTTTCGACATTGTCTCGAACATCTACTGTCCAAATCCCCGGATCGTTGCAGGTATTCGCATTCTGGTTACAAGAAGTTACACCTTGACAGTTGGGAGTATCGTCCACTCCATCATCATCAAAACAGTTATCTGGAACACCAGGTTCATTTGTTCCTCCCCATGTGTGAGGCAAACCAAGCCAATGTCCAATTTCGTGAGTCAAAGCACGCGAAGTAGAAACCGAACCCGTACCGATTGCACCCACATAATCAGAAAGTATCCAAATACCAAAATAAGTTTCCATTTCATCAAACCAACCTCCGGGTAAGAAAGTATAACCTGCCGCACCTCCTATATCACCACACACAAAAATGTTCAAATAAGAACGTGAAGGCCAATGACCTTGATAAACATTGTTATTTTCGATAATTGTTTGAACTTGATTAAATCCTTCTTCACCTTGATAACTTACTGGCGAAAATGTTCGTGTGATTCCATTGAAACACGTTCCATCTGGCGCTTTCGTTGCTAACTGAAATTCAACCTCAATATCAGCAGGAGTGACAAAAGCATTCGGATTGGATGCACGAAAATCCAAATTTACATTGTTTGCATCAGCATTCAGCAGACGAAAATCACGGTTAATGATTTCCATTGCATTGATAATTTGTTCGTCGTTGATGTTTTCTACTCCACCTACATGCAAAACATGAAATACAACAGGAATCGTGTAAACTGTACCTCGAGAAGAAGATGAACTTGACGTATTAATCAGATTTTCCCTTGCTTGTAAATAGGAAGGATACAGATTTAATGCATCCATTTTATGGTGCGAAGAACAAAGTGGTCTTTCCGTTCGATCTTGCGCAAAAACATGCTGACAAACAAACAAAAGTAGTAAGATTGGTTTCCATTGTTTTGTTGACATCATAAAATAAAATTTAGTTATTGACTGGACATTGCTGAGTTTATGTCCTTCATTGAAGTTTAAAAAAAGAGGATGTCACGAAAAATACGGACATCCTCTTTCAGTGTTTGCATTATATAATTTAACGAATTACCACTTGCATTACGTGGTTGATTGTTTCGTTTCCTAACTTCACTTGATACATACCTTTCGCAATGTGATCGGTAGACAACAAGACTAAATTATCACCAGAAAGTGCTTGAATTTCTTTTGTCTCAACAATTTTTCCAGTCACATCAATAATTTGAACTTTCATTTTCTGAGCAGTTGGAACATTGAATGCTACATTGATTTGATCATCAGCCGGATTTGGATAAATCGCTGTATTTTGAATTGAATTTGCTGCTTCCTCAATGCTTAATTCACTTGGATCTCCAGTGTAAATATTGATGTTATCAATGTACACATTGTTTCCTCCATTTCCTTCAAAGACAAACTTATACATAAAGTTATCCACCCAATAAGAAGAAGTGACATTCGTCATGTGAACAGTTACCCAATCTGACGTTGTTGGTTCCCAAGAAGAAGTTACCACTTCTGTACCCAATGCAGTTCCAGAAATCGTTCTTCTTTGAACCCAAGATTCCCCACAATCATTGCTAATCATCACTTTCAATACTTCTGCATTCGCTGATGATCTCTTGCGGTAAGCATATCGGAAAGACAAAGTCATACCCGTTGAAGAAGTAACATTAGACAAGTCCATCGGTGCTGAAATCATTTCATCAATGTTTGCTCCAGACTGACCAAAGTTATTCAACTTCATACTCTTTGTTCCAGTTTGTCCAACTGTCGTTGTCAATTCCCATTTCGCATTGTTCAAATTAGACACAGAAGTAAATGGAACTTGAGCTGTTTCATTGTATGCTTCGAAACCTTCATAAATTGGTAAAGTAACTCCTTCAGGTAGAACAGTAATGTAACCTACTTTCACTTCATCATCAGAAGTAGATCCATCAGAAGCAGTTAATGAAACTTGATATACACCTGGTGTATTGTAAATTACAACAGGATTAGCTGATGATGATGTTGCTGGAGTTCCACCTGGGAAAGACCAAGATCTAGTTTGTACATTGTGGTAAGACATATCTGTAAATGTAACTTGTGTCCCAACACAAACTTGAGTCAAACTTGCGCTAAAATCTGCTTTACACAAGGCTGCATTACCATCTGCACCAACAGATGCCAAATTAGATGCCGTCCAAATATTATTTCTTCCACCAACAGAAGAAGTAATTGCTGTTCGCATACGAGTAACTTGACCCGGAGTGAACATTTTAGAACAATACGAATAATCCATGTAGTTTTCAGCATTATCACGTACGTCTTGCCCCCAGATACCGTTGCTTGTACAAGTATTTGCATTCAAGTTACAAGAAGTCAATCCAATACAATTAGGAGTATCGGAAACAGCATCGTCTGAGTTACAACTTGATGCATTCCCTGGGTTGTTGTTTCCACCCCAAGTATGATCTAGGTTTAACCAATGTCCAACTTCATGCGTCAAAGCACGAGATGCAGTAGGAGAACCAGTCCCAAATGAACCCACATAGTTGTGTAAAATCCAAATTCCGTTTGTCATGGAAGTTCCTGACCAATTGGAAGGTTTTGTTGTGTAACCTGCAGCACCACCGATTTCACCACAAATAAATACGTTCAAGTATTTATTTCCTGGCCATTGTCCATTAAAAACATCATTTCCATTGATGATTGCCTGAACTTGATCGCCACCGTCATCACCTTGAAAACTCATTGGAGACTGAGTTCGTGTGATTCCACTAAAACATTGACCATTTGGCGCTTTTGTTGCCAGAGCAAATTCAATTTCTACATCTGCTGGAGTAACAAATGCATTAGGGTTAGATGCTCTAAAATCCATGTGAACTGAATTTGCATCTGCATTTTGTAAGCGGTAATCACGGTTCAAAATTGCAAGCGCATCCATGATTTGTTCACGTGAAATATTTTCAGCGCCACCATTGTGTAATACGTGAAAAACAACTGGAATGGTATAAATCGTGTTACGAGCACCACCGTTATTTTGCTCAGCGTTTTGTAGCAATTGTTGATCAATTGCCATCTGTTGGAGATAAGCTGGATTTGATTCTAATTCAGCTTGAATTTTGTGCGTCCGACAGAATTCCACAGATTCACCAGCACGCATATTTTGCGGATCCAATTCCTTTTTCTGTGAAAACCCTGTTATAGAGGCGGTTAAGGCGAATCCAAGCAATGATGCTTGAAGTACATCCGTGATTCTTTTCATAGTTCTTGAGTTTTAGAGTTCTTTAAAAACGGCTCAAGGTACTAAAAGGTTTGAGAAAAAATATCATTTTGTGTGTTAAATTTCAGAATTATTGATTTATCAAGAATTTTTCACTTCGATCCGTTGAATCACTTCCTGCCATAGATTTTGCGTTACGTTTAAATAAAATTTTTGTGCAACATCCAATGGGGAAACAAGTTTATTTTCGGTCTTCAACAAACGAAAATTAGCAAGCGAAGAAAAATGATCTTGGGAAGTCTCTCGAATTTGATCTTGCATATTCGTATCAACAACACCTGGAGCAACTGAAAAAACACGTGTATTCGCTTGCAATTCTATCTGTTCTTCCGACAGCGTTTGAGCATAAAGATCTAATGCTGCTTTAGAAGCACAATAATTTGCCCAGGAAGGGATAGGTCTTCTACCAGCACCAGAACTGATAAAAGCAATCATTTTAGGAAGTTCTTTCGAATAAGTGGAAAGAAATTTTTGTGTAAGTTCAAGTGGTGCAATTACATTCACTTGAAAAAGTGCTTGCGTGTCTCGCTTTAATGGAGTTCCTACTCGAGCAATTTCACCAATGATTCCTGCATTGTGGATGAGATGAATTTCTTGTGATTCCAAACTGGGAAAAATAAATTCTTCTAATTGAGTCGGGTCTTCTAAATCTAGTTTCAAAAGAGGAATATCCATTTTAATCGATGAATTTCTCCCAATACCTATGACTTGCCAACCGTTTTCAAGATACGTTTGAGCGAGTGCTTCTCCAATTCCACGACTAATTCCGGTGATAAAAACTGTTTTCATTCGTCAAAAAAAAAGTGTTCAAAAAGCAATTCTAACTTGAACTACTTTTTGAACACAATAAAATATATTCAATCAAATTAAGCAAGCGCTTGTTCGAGATCAGCAATTAAATCTTCCACATCTTCTACTCCTACGCTCAGACGCAACAAATTGTCAACTACCCCCGCTTTTTCTCTTTCCGCTTTCGGAATCGATGCATGTGTCATGGTTGCAGGATGATTGATCAATGATTCAACCCCACCCAATGATTCTGCTAGTGAAAAGACATGGAAAGAAGAAGCCACTTTAAAAGTGTTTTCAATCGATGTATCTTTTAATACAATGGAGATCATTCCACCAAAATCACGCATTTGTTTTTTAGCAACTTCGTGATTCGGATGCTCTGGAAAACCGGGCCAATATACTTTTTCAATTTTTGGATGATTTTTCAAATATTCCGCAATAATTCGACCGTTGTAGCAATGTCTTTCCATGCGTAAATGCAAGGTTTTAATTCCGCGCATAACCAAAAAGCTGTCCATCGGACCAGGGTTTGCACCGCATGAGTTCAAGATGAAATATAATTTCTCATGCAATTCATCGCTGTTTGTGATTAATGCCCCCATCACCACATCTGAATGGCCACCTAAGTATTTGGTAACAGAATGCATCACGATATCAGCACCTAATTCCAAAGGATTTTGCAAATACGGAGAAGCAAATGTATTGTCAACAACATACGTCAAATTATGTTTCTTAGCAACCAATGAAACTGCTTCAATATCGATAATTTGCATCGTTGGATTGGTTGGCGTTTCAGCCCAAATCAACTTGGTATTCTCATTGATATAGGATTCAATATTCGATGGATTTGTTAAATCAATAAAATGAAACTTGATGCCATAAGGTTCAAAAATTTTGGTAAACAATCGGTACGACCCCCCATACAAATCATCACCAGTAATCACCTCATCACCAGGGCGAAGCAACTTCATCACCGCATCTGTTGCTCCCATACCTGATGCAAAACAAACACAGTGTTTTCCGTTTTCTAATGCTGCAATATTTTCTTGAAGCGCCTCTCTAGTTGGGTTTTTCCCACGGGCATATCCATATCCTTTGTTTACACCTGGCGCCTCTTGAACGTAGGTCGATGTTTGAAAAATAGGTGTCATAATTGCACCTGTTGATGGGTCAGGATGCGCTCCTGCATGAATCGCTTTTGTTCCGAATTTCATATTCTTTTACTTCGATTGTTTCGACTGTAAATTTAGAGAAAGCGATTTACAATAAAAGTAAAATCCAAATATTTTAATCGAAAATTTACTCCAATCAAGGAGCTTGAGGTCCTGTGTAGCGCACACAAGGTGTTGTTCCCGTGTAACAGCTTGATTTTTGAATCAACTGAATAACGGTATCTTTTTGAATTCGAAGAATAAAATCTGGAGCATCATACACCCGTTGCAAACAATCGTCGCCTAGGTATTCCACATAAGTGGATTTGGGTTGATGAATAGACTTAAATTGATCAAAAGACTGCATCTTACTGGGATGTAGAAGAACGTAATCTCCCACCGGAACTTGCAAAGAAAACATACCGTTTTCGTTGGTCTTAATTTCTTTGAATATCGGCTCAGACTGGTTATTCGATAAGCCTTTCTTCAAAATAAAAACCTGATTTTCAACAGGAGTAAGAGTACCTTTTTCCATTTCTGGAGTAGGTGCTGCACCACCACAATAAGATTGGTGTTTCACAATGGTAACTTCAACTGGAACTAACTCAGCTGGAGCAGCTTTTTGTTTAATTCCGCAAGCAACCAAACTTCCTGTCAAGGCGATCAAAATATATTTCATACATTCTAAATTGAATCGTTACGATCAAAACTATGGCGAAAAACGTGCCGAAACAAGTTGATTCCGATTTATTTCAAGACAAAAGATTTGGTAATACTGCCCAAATTTGTTTCTATTTGTACCAAATACATTCCTTTTTCAAGGTGTTGCACATTCCAAGAAGGTTCATTGGTTTGAAGAATCATTTTACCCGAAAGATCAAACATCGTAATCAATTTCATTTTTACTTGATCTGCTGTTTGAATGTTCACCCAATCAGAACTTGGATTTGGGTACAAGACTGTTTCATTTGATAAGATCCATTCGTCTAGATTTTGTACATTCTCAACACAAAATGGCTTGTTCAATTGATTTCCAAAATCCGCTTGTGAACTTGGTAGGTCAACCAATACCTCGCCAGAACTAGTTAAAATCTGAAACGAACCTGGATTTCCAGTCGTACTTGTCAAACCATCTCCATATTCGTCGTAAATACGAAACGTATAGCACCCTACACTCAAACAAAAATCTCGATTTATCACTTGATTTGGTCCATCTTGGTAGCCACTTCCTTGGAAAAGAATGGTATTCTGACTATTGATTATATCCCACGAAATTTCAGATCCATAGCTATCTAAATTCAAAACCAAAGAAACAATTTCGCCATTGACAACCAATTCAAAATTACTCGAAATTTGGTTGTTATTCGCTTGTCCATCAGCACCGTTATTTACTTGAGCAATTGTTGCTGTAAATACATGATTTCCATTAGACAAAGTGATTGAAGGCAAAACAATTTCCTCCGATTGATACGTTAAAAGATTGCCTGTCCATTCGTAATTCTGAACATTAGTTCCATCAATACTGTATTGAATATTTGCTTGAGTAAGTGGATTAGAACCATTGTTAGTAATATTGAATGTTGGAGTAACAGTAGATCCACAAATTGTACCAAAAACACCCATTGGATTGCTAATGCTTCCGTCGTTTGGAGTTTGCGAAACAGCAGGATCAACACCATCAATAGTAATTGAGCCCACATTCCCTGGATCCAACCATTCCTTTAAACGAGTTGCAGGAGTTGTTCCTTGATCCCAAGCAATTCCAAAACGTCCATAAATATCGTATCCATTGTTGTCTGTAAGTCCAGCACATGCAGCAGTTCCAGCAGATAAAACACCAATAACGCGTTTGTTTTGATCGAAAAGTGGCGAACCTGATGAACCTGGCTCTGTTACGCCTTGGTCCCAATTGTTTATACGCCAAAAATTCGTATTTGGATTTCCGTTAAAAGACGAAATTTGCTGAGTTAAAGGGTCATTTTCACGACTAATCTTTTTAATATCTCCAGATGGATGATGAATTCCCGTTCCTTGTGTCACAGTTAAAGCGTCCGAACGATCCCAACCATTGTAAAAAACTCCCCAAGAAGGATTTGGAATCGAATTTAATTCAACTAAAATAAAATCAGATCCAGAATTTTTAGCACGCAATACACCTCCATTGACCGTCATATTTGTTGGGCCGTTATTAGCAGTTGAGTTAGAAGTGGCACAAATAGCATTTGCAGCAGTTCGTTCCCAACGAAAACGGAACACCCAATTAGCTGGACTTGAACCACAATGATTTGCTGACAAATAGTAAGGAATTATATTTCCAGATGTATTGTTTACCATTGAACCGCTACAAACAGCACCTCCGGAAACCACACAAGCCACCGAGTTTCGCTGGTTTTCCCATCCTTGTCCCAAAGGACAGTTTACATCGATGTTACATGAACCAGCTTGACCAAAGGATTTCAGAATCATCTCCTCCAAAGGTAAATAACCGTGAACGATCGTTCCAATGTGAAGGGTCGATTGACCGATAACTTCTTTTGGTTCAATAACTTCGATCACAATCTTACTCCCATCCAACAAATCGGTTCCTAACACATTCGCTGAATTGTTATTCAAACTTGTATATGCACCAACATACTGATTCAACTCTTTGTTAACCAAATACAAACGTGTGCCAGAAGCCAATGAAAAGCGATTAAAAATCATGTTCACAGACAAAGCATTCGGACATTCAACGATCCATTGCGAAAGTCTGTTCCCGTTCAGCAACGTTGTTTTTGTCGCTTGTTCAAAAAAATCGAATTGAACTTCGTGTTCGAAACCAAAACGATAAACCTTGTCATCATTGAGCAAGCGATTTTGTTCATTGGCGAGAATCAACGAATCGGTATTGATTTCACTTAATCTCAAACCTGATTTTGGGAGTGGAGTTTTGCCCTTCAAGGTTTCTGGCAAGCCCAAATCGCTCACTTGAGCTTGTAAGTGAAGACTAAAAAAAAGAAGAAATAAGGAGATAATTTTTTTCATTTTATTTGATGAGATGACATTATTTCGCCACACGTTTGATGGTGCATCCGCGTGGAGTTGTTGATGAAACCTTAACGTTTTCTTTTGCCTTTAGGTTGGTAAAAACATTTCTTAAATACAATTCATCTGATTTTCTTTTCGGATCATAGGTATTGTCAATCGATCCCATGTAAATCAATTTTAGATCTGCATCGAATAAATACACATGTGGAGTTGTCTTTGCACCGAAGGCATCCGCTAACACACTATTTTGATCCAACAGATAAGGCATTACATATTTTTGTTGACTTGCATGTTTTTTCATTTCCTCCATCGAATCTTCGTTTTCACGTTTTCCTTCGTTCGAATTCACAAGAACCATGTTAATTCCATTCGCTTTTGCTTCTTCAAAAATAGCGTTGTATTGGCGTTCCCAACCTGGAAAAGCATCACTTCCAACAACAAAAGGACACGTATTGCACGAAAAAACAACTAATAATCCATTTGTCCCTTTTGCTGCATTCAAAGTCAATTTTGAATCATCAATGTTAGCCATTTCTAAGTCCGTTTTTGGTGCTTTATCCCCAATGTGAAGCCCATGATCATGACCTTCGTGCTTTTTAGCAATAAATGAGTAGCTCAAAGCTCCTGCAAAAAATAAAATCAATGCTGTTTTTACTAGTTTCATTTGGTGTAATTTTTAATTTGTGATCGATAAATTTACGACTTTCTATTTACTTACCCGTTTTAGTAATAAAATTTCTGTCTAAAGTAGCTTTTCTTGCTCAAAATCACAAGAAAAGAAAAAGAGAATAGCTACCTTTGTAGAACTGTTTAGGTATCCTTTTTCAGTATAAAACAAGAAATAGAGCAGATGATTATTGGTATTTGTGGAGGTAGCGGTTCCGGAAAAACAACTCTTTTGAAAAGACTTTCAAAGCATTTTAAGGAAATGAATCCTTCTGTTTTTTCTATGGACAATTATTACAAACCGATCCAATTTCAACACATTGATGAAAACGGTGAAGTAAACTTCGATTTACCAACAGCTCTCAACGAATTTCAGCTAGTTGATGACCTTGAAGCATTGCATCGTGGAGATTCAATTGAAGTCGTCGAATATCATTTCAATGCACCGCCTGACAAGCACGTTTTAATCACCATCCAACCATCAGACCTAATTATTGTAGAAGGCCTGTTTTTATTTCATTATCCAGGCGTTCGTCGTTTATTGGATTTCACCATTTTTATCGATGTTGATTTAGATGTTCAACTCGATCGAAGATTGTACCGCGACCAAGAAACAAGAGGCTATTCCAGAGAGGCGATTTTGTATCAATGGAACAACCACGTGATCCCCTGTTTTGACAATTATTTACTACCTTACCGCGATGAAGCGCATTTTCGTTTCAGAAATGATCAGTATGCTGACGAAGATTTTACTAAATTAGTCGAAATTATCGAGCATCAGTTCAAACAACATCCAGTCAGTTGACAAGAAAAATAAAAAAATATTGGCTTTTTCTGCTCACCATTGTTTGGGCAATGGGTCTCTTTTTTGTTTACCAACATGCTTTCAAAAATGATTACAAAACAGAAATTGAACAGTTTCAAATTCAGTTTTTAAACAAAGAAAAGCAACTAAACGAATACCTAGAAAGAAAGTTAGAAAAATTTGAAACATTTGGCGTGAGTTATCTTATTGAAAACCCACAAAAAAGTGCTTTTAATTTTCATGTTTACCGCAATGATTCCCTCATTTATTGGAATACAAATCAATTGCCTGTCAGTCGATTTGTAGATATTCATTATCCTGCATCTGGTATTGTTCACCTTCAAAATGGCTGGTATTACGCCAAAAACATTCAAAAAGGAAACATCCAACTGGTGGCCTCTTTTCTTATCAAAAAAGATTATGGGTATGAAAATGAAAATTTAGTGAATGGATTTAATCCTTCTTTTCGTGTTCCATTCAAAGGCAACATCCAACTTGACCCATCGACAAAAGGTTCTATCTACAATGGAAAAAAACAATTTGTTTTTGCATTTAATTTGTATGAAAAACAAACTGTATCAACCTTTCTAGCAGACTCATTGCTGATTTTATTATTATTGACATTTTCCACTTTTATTTTATCAATAAAACAAGCATCCGCTTCATGGAATATTCGTTTTCGCTGGACAATTCCAGTTCTTCTATCCGTTTTACGCGTTATCCATTTAGCACAAGGTGGTTTTGATTTTCTTTCTGAAATCCCGGTTTTTCAACCCAATTTGTATGCAAGTTCTGTCTGGTTCCCGAATTTTGGTGAATTGTTAATCAACATTGTTTTTATTCTTTATTTATCATTTGAAATTAGAACGTATTTGGCATTTTTAAAACCCAATCTGCTGGGTAAAACAATTACTTTGGTTTTATTTTCATTAACTTTTTTTCATGTTTATTTTATTCATGATTTGTACAAAGGATTAGTCGAAAATTCATCGATTCCCCTAGAAATTGATAAATTATTTTCCCTCAATTTCTATTCATTTTTGACTTTATTAGCAATGGGCACCTTGTTTTATGCCTATTTTTTCCTTTTACAATGTTTGGTGAGAACCATGAAAGCGGTTCGCTGGTCTAAAACAGGTACAAGTGTGTTTTGGCTTCTAGGTGCAACGTTGTTCTTCTATTTTTCATTTTCCGAAACTAATTTCCAACCAATTTTACTCATTCCAATCATCATTCATGCGCTTGTTTGTTGGACAACTTACCGCAAGGAAGGGTCATTAAAACTGGGAACGGCAGTATTTTTGCTATTTGCCTTTTCAGTCTATATTGCATTGAGTTTAAAAGATTTTCAAGACACCAAAGAGCGATCTGAAAGAGAATTATATGCCAATCAACTAGCATCCGATCAAGATGTTGCCACCGAAATCGAATATTTGAAATTAAAACCCATTTTGGAGAAAGACAACTATTTGCAAAAAGTGGTAAAAAATCCAAATGGAGTTAGTGTTTCGATGTTTAAAGAAACACTTGAACGCAAATTTTTCCATGATTTTTGGGAACGTTATGACATCGAATTTTTCTTCTTTGACCGCAACAACGAACCGATTATCAATTACAAGAATATTTCATCTAGTCGTTATTCAACACTCGAAGCAATCATCAATCGGCATAGTTTGATGTCTGAATTGGATTCTAATTTGTATTACATCAAAGATTATACGAGTCAATTTAGCTACATCATTCGTCAAACGGTTAAAAACGATCAAAATCAACTCGTTGCCAATCTATACTGTGCGCTAAAATCAAAAAAAATCCCTGAAAAAATTGGATTTCCTCGTTTGTTAATTTCCAAACAAGCCAAAGTTTTAAATACCTTGGAAAATTATTCCATTGCAAAATATTACAACGGGAAATTAGTAAGTTCGGATGGTCGTTTTGCCTATCCTTCTCGGGCGTCTGCCTTTACACGAAACATGAATCACGCCTCAGGTTATTTTGATTTAGATGATTTTGAACATTATTTGTTGCGCAAAACTTCACGTGATTTAATTGTATTGTCCAAACAAAAACAGACAACGATTCAGCTGTTCACTTCTTTTTCATATTTGTTTTGCTTGTTTGGAATTTTCCTGTTGATACCCGTTTTCTTTGAAAGCGAAAAACGAGCAAATTATTGGAAAGGTCTATCTTTATCGGTGCGTATACAAGTCGTTTTGATAGGTTTAGTGTTTGTAGCACTCGTCACTTTTGGCTGGGGAAGCGGAACATTTGTCAAAGAACAATACCAAGTATATACCAATCAATTGATCCGAGAAAAAATGCGTTCGGTTGAAATTGAAGTGCAGCAAAAATTAGGAGAAGAAACGAAATTAAGCATCGAAGAACAAGGAAATTACATGGAATTTATCCTTCAAAAACTTTCTGCAGTCTTCGTTACTGATATCAACTTATACGACCGAAAAGGGCTCATGTTAGCCAGTTCAAGACCAAAAATTTACAACATTGGCTTGGTCAGTGATCAAATGAATCCTGCTGCTTTTTGGCAATTGAAATATTTCAAAAAGAGTGAATTTATCCACCAAGAGGAAATAGGAAATTTGGCCTATCTTTCGGCATACGTTCCGCTTTATTCGAACGAAGGGAAACTTTTAGCTTACTTGAATTTACAGCATTTCGGTCAACAAAAAGGTTTTGAAGATCAAATTCAACAATTCTTGGTGGCAATCATGAATGTGTTTATTTTGTTGCTTGCATTATCGGTCGTTACAGCCATATTTGTTTCCAATTGGGTAACTTCCCCCTTGCGTATTTTACAGCGTAACTTTGCGAGTATTCAGCTTGGGAAATTCAACAAACCTATTGATTACGATGCGGATGATGAAATTGGAACCTTGGTCAAAGATTACAATCAAAAAATCGTTGAATTAGAAATTGCAGCTAAGCAATTGGCCCAAAATGAACGGGAATCAGCTTGGCGAGAAATGGCCAAACAAGTAGCGCATGAAATCAAAAATCCGCTTACGCCGATGAAACTGAGTTTGCAGCACTTACAACGAGCGTTTGATCCAAATGATCCAACATCAAAAGAAAAAATTGACCGGGTTGCTTCTTCCATCATCGAGCAAATTGATGCGTTAACTAAAATTGCCAACGAGTTCTCGAATTTCGCTAAAATGCCAAAACCGAATGAAATCAACTTGGATTTGGTGCCTTTACTCGAAAACGTAATTTTGGTATTCAAAGAAGAAGGATTACATGCTTCTATCTCCTTGCAAACCCAAGAACCTCAAATATGGATTTTAGGCGACAAAGATTTGATGATTCGTGTTTTCAATAATTTGATCAAAAATGCGATTCAAGCCATTCCAGATTCTCGAAAAGGAGAGATTCAAATTTCGTTGAAAACCAAAGGAAATGCGCTTACCATTCAAGTAAAAGACAACGGAAGAGGAATTCCTGCTGATGCACGAAAAAAGATGTTTGTTCCGTACTTTACCACTAAATCAACTGGTACAGGTTTGGGGCTAGCGATGGTCAAACAAATTGTCGAAATGCACAGCGGAACCATTTGGTTTGACACGGTTGAAAACGAAGGAACAAGTTTCTTTATTGAATTACCACGCGTGATTCGATTGAAACACGAATAAACGTTTCCTTTATAAGACGTATTTTATTAAACAAGGCTAGATGTAACTGCTGAAAATTGCGTACTTTTGCACAAAATTCGAACAAATGGCAGATCAAGCACGTATCTCTACAGAAAAAGCTCCGAAACCAGTTGGATTGTATCCACATGCACGTCGTGTTGGCAATTTATTGTTTTTATCCGGTGTTGGTCCTCGTACTGCTGGATCAGATGCAACCGATTCACAGGTTCCAGGTTTGCAATTAGACAAAAACGGAAATTTTATCGAATTCGATTTTGAAGCACAATGCCGTTCTGTTTTTGAAAACGTCCGCATTATTTTAGAAGAATCAGGTTCAAGTTGGGATCAGTTGGTGGATGTAACGGTTTTCTTGGTAAACATGAAACGCGATTTCCATACCTATAATCGTTTGTATGCAGAGTATTTCAAAGATAATTTACCTTGTCGTACAACAGTTGAAATCAACTCACTACCAACACCTATTGCTATCGAATTAAAATGTATTGCAACAATTAATTAAATCATGAGAGGTTTTATTATTCGCTGTGCAGTTGCTGCACTTTCTTTGTTTTTACTTGTATACTCCTTTGCAACAGGTCACTGGGGCTGGGGGATTGTCTTAATTTTTGTTTCAGCGATTATCGGATTGAGTTTCTTCCGCAACGAAAACATGATTCTAGCTTTGAATCAAATGCGCGTTGGAAATCACGAAAAAGCAAACAAATACATCAAACGCATTACTCGTCCCGACTTAATGCCGAAAAAACAACATGCGTATGTCTTATACTTACAAGCGATGTTGGGCACACAAGAGTTGGGGTTATCTCGCAGTGAACAACTTTTGCGCAAGGCACTTGGATTGGGGCTGCGTACAGATCAAGACAATGCGGTTGCTAAAATGCACTTAGCAAGTATTTGTGCGCAATCTGGCAGAAAACAAGAAGCAACAACTTTGTTAGCAGAAGCCAAAAAGTTAGACAAAAGCGGTATGATGAAAGAGCAAATCAATCAAATGCAAAAGCAATTGTCGATGGTTGGTAACAAAAATCAAATGCGCATGGCCATGATGAACAAAGGTCGTCAGAAAATGCCAAGAATGAAATAAGTTGGAATTTCAAACTGTTTTTTGGAAAGAATATGAATTGCTTGACGCTGGCGGTGGAAAAAAACTGGAGCGTTTTGGCAATGTCATCTTGATTCGTCCTGAATTGCAAGCTTATTTCAAATCGGGAATCCCTTTTTCGGAATGGTATGAATTGGCACATGCTGAATTTACAGAAACAGGCTCCCAAAAAGGAACTTGGAAAAAACTCAAAGCCGATTGTCCTGATTCGTGGCAAATAGAAGCTTTGGATTTACAATTTCAACTACAATTTACGCAATTCAAACACATCGGTCTATTTCCTGAACAATATACCAATTGGCAATATATTCTTGAAAACCTACCTTCAGGTGGAACATTTTTAAACCTCTTTGCTTACACAGGCGCTGCTTCTGTTGTTGCGAATTCAATTGAAAATGCTACCGTTTATCACGTTGATGCAGTGAAACAATTGATTCAATGGGCGAACGAGAATCAGCAGCTCAATCCGCAAGCAGGAATCAAATGGGTTTTGGAAGACGCATTAAAATTTGCTCAGCGCGAAGTAAAACGAAATCATCTTTTCGATGGAATCATCATGGATCCACCCGCTTTTGGTTTGGGCGCAAAGAAAGAAAAATGGATTTTAGATGATAAACTTCCTGCTCTTTTCGAAGCGGCATCCCAACTTTTGAAACCAAATGGATTTTTGATTGTCAACACGTATTCACCGAAAGTTGACTTGCCGTTTCTACACAAGATAACTCAAAAATATTTTCCGAAATCCACGTATGAACTGGGGGAACTTTGGAGCAAAAGCAAAACAGAAAAACGCATGTTTCACGGCAATTTACTTCGCCTGAAAAAGTAAAAATGCTTATCCTTTACGCTCCACTTCGCGTAAATTCTCCAATTTTTTCTTCGCTAAAAATCCATTGATGTCTTCGAAATGCTCAATCACACGCTTGTCTGTAAACTCAAATACTTTGGTCACCAATCCATCCAAGAAATCACGGTCGTGGGAAACAAGAATTAAGGTTCCATCAAAATCTTGCAAAGCTTCTTTGATGATGTCTTTTGTTTTCATGTCCAAGTGATTTGTCGGCTCATCGAGAATCAAGACATTTACGGGTTCAAGGAGCAATTTAATCATCGCTAAGCGCGTTTTTTCTCCTCCCGAAAGCACTTTCACCTTTTTGGTACTGTTATCGCCTCCAAACATGAATGCGCCAAGAATATCCCGAATTTTTAAGCGCGCATCCCCTTCGGCAGCAAAATCAATGGTTTCAAAGACACTCAAACTTTCATCCAACAAGGATGCTTGATTTTGGGCAAAATAACCGATTTGTGCATTGTGTCCCACTTCGAGTTTTCCTTCGAAATCGATTTGACCCATAATTGCTTTCACCATCGTCGATTTTCCTTCTCCATTTCGACCGATAAAAGCCACTTTATCGCCACGTTGAATGGTCAAAGAAGCTTTGTTGAAAACAACATGATCATCGTATGATTTACTCAATTCCTCCACCACAACTGGATAATTCCCAGAGCGAGGTGCAGGAGGAAATTTCAGGCGTAAAGCCGAAGTATCCACTTCATCCACCTCAATAATTTCGAGTTTCTCCAACATTTTCACGCGCGATTGCACTTGCAATGTTTTCGAATAAGTTCCTTTGAAGCGTTCAATAAATTCAGTCGTTTCTGCAATGAATTTTTGTTGTTCTTCAAATTGTTTTTGTTGCTGTGCACGACGCTCTTTTCGCAATTCCAAGTAATGACTGTATTTCGCTTTGTAATCGTAGATTCGACCCATCGTCACTTCAATCGTTCGGTTAGTGATGTTGTCCACAAATGCGCGGTCATGGGAAATAACAACCACTGCTTTGGCTGCATTCACCAAAAAATCTTCCAGCCATTGAATGGATTCGATATCGAGGTGATTGGTTGGCTCATCCAACAAAATTAAGTCTGGCTTTTGAAGCAAAATCTTGGCTAGTTCAATACGCATCCGCCATCCTCCTGAAAACTCAGAAGTTGGACGATCAAAATCGGAACGAAGAAAACCAATTCCTTTCAGGACTTTTTCCACCTCCGCTTCGTAGTTGATCTCCTCAATCGAATAGTATTTTTCACTCAATTCGGATACCCGCTCAATCAACTTCATGTAGTCGTCCGAATCATAATCTGTGCGGACTGTCAATTCATGGTTGATCGCTTCAATCTCATCTTTCATCGCGAAAATCGAAGCAAAAGCTTTACTTGTTTCCTCAAAAACAGTTGCGTCATCTTCAGTCAATAAATGCTGCGGTAAATAAGCAATAACAGTATCTTTTGGCGCTGAAATTCCACCACGAGTTGGTTTGTTGATTCCAGCAAGAATTTTCAACAAGGTAGATTTTCCTGCACCATTCTTTCCCATGAGTGCAATTTTGTCCTGTTCATTGATCACAAAGGAAACATCACTAAACAAGGTTTTTCCACTAAAATCTACTGCTAAAGCATCTACCGAAATCATGATTTTTTAATTTGAGACGGCAAAGATAGACAAAGCAACTGAATGAAGTCATCACATCGTTGGATAAAAGGCATCTTCCAAATGTTCAATGTCTGTTCGATACGAATTGTGTACGATGGAAATAATATCAAACTGGGTTTCGCCCTGCCAATTTTCTTGTTCTATGTACGCTTGCGTTGCCTTGATAATTTGTCGCTGTTTAGCACGAGTAACCGCTTTCCAAGGTTCACCTATTTCAGCTGTTTGCCGTGTTTTTACTTCCACAACTTTGAGTATTCCCTCGTGCTGACAAACGATGTCCAGTTCTAATTTTCCATAACGGAAATTTTGTTTTACGATTTCAAATTGCTTGCTTTTCAAATAATTTACAGCAATGGATTCTCCGTAAATCCCAAGTTCTTGATTAGTCATAATTGTGTAATATTCAGATTAAAGAAATTAAGTTTACCTGAAATTACGAAAAATCAATTACTTGTACAAATGAAATCGAAATTATTTCGGTGAAAATCCACCACCGGATTGCTTGCGCTCCTTGATTACTTGTTCCCCGTTTTCGTAATCCCGTTCGGTCATTACTTTTCCTTTTTTATCGAACGTTTTGAATTTTCCATGTTTCACACCTGCTTTGTAATTCACTTCTGTCATCAAAATTCCCTTTCGATCATAGGTGAGCATCGGGCCATCCAGCAAGCCTTTTTTATACGTAGAAACAACCGCTGGAATTCGTGCTCCTGGATAGTAAGCAGTCCATTGACCTTCTTTTTCGTTCATTTTGTACGTTCCTGCTTCGGTCATTTTAAAATCTTTGTCCGAAAAAGAAACGAATTTCCCATGTTTTACACTTTCGAAAGTGACATGATTTTTGGAAGGACCATATTTCACCGCAGACTTGTGTTTGATTACTTTGTAGGTGATTATATCTTTTGGTTTTCCGTTTGAAAAGTAGTCAATCCATTCCTTGTTTTTATGTCCATTTTTATAAAATCCCGTCAACTTTACTTTCCCATCTGGCCAGAAAGATTTCCAAGCACCATGCAGAACACCCGCTTTGAACGTCGATTGATTTTTCAATTTACCATTTTCCCAGTAATTGGACCAAAGTCCTTCTTCTTTGCCTTGGTTGTATTTTCCTTCCATCAACAAAGTTCCATTTTCATACCAAGTCTGCCAAGAACCGTGTTTTTCATCTTGGTCGTAATGCCCAATTTTGAATTTCGAACCATCTTTGTAGAAATAACTCCATGTTCCTGTTTTTAGGTTTTTCGAAAACTTCGCTGTGTACGACAATTCTCCCGTCGGATACCAGAAAGTCCAATCACCATCTTGCATGTCATTCAAAAAAGTACCCGCTTGATCGCGCTTTCCTTGGTTGGTGTACCAAGTCCACAAGCCGGATTTTTTTCCTTGCTCGTAGAATCCTTCGACATTGAGTTGCCCGTTATCATAGAAATATTGGTATTTCCCTTGTAGTTTTCCGTTTTCGTAGTTAGACACTTTTTCTAGGTCTCCAGTATAATAGAAATATTTCCATTCTCCTGATTTCACCCCTTTTTCAAACGAACCGCTCAAGAGCATATACCCCGAAATACTTCTTTCCTCAAAAGGACCGTGTTGAATTCCATTTTGGTAATTGTACCACTCTTTTAAGGTGCCAGAATTGAAATAAGTGATGTACTCCCCTGTTCCGTTAGTGATGGTTTGGGTATGTAAACTATCGGGTAAATAAAATTCTTTTAAATAAATCGTGCTATCGATATGTTCTTCGATTTTCTGCACTCGCCCATCCATGTAGCATGTTTTCCAAAGTCCAAATGGTTGGTCATGTTTGTAAAATCCTTCCACATTTAATTTTCCTGATTCGTACCATTCGCGGTAAATCGAATCTTGCTTCCCCATTTTAAAGTATCCTTCTTGCTTCGGTTTCGCGTTTCCATAGTAAAGCAAAACAGCCCCATTGAGTTCATCTTTGTAGTAATTGCTCACCTCAACAAGTACACCTTCTTTGCTGAAAAACTCCCATTTTCCGTGTTTTTTGGTTGTTTCACCGAGTTCATCTTTGTAGTATCTTCCTTGGGCTTGCACTTTTGTTTTGGCGTAATCCCAGTAAAAAGTGACTTTTTTGGTTAAGTTCTCTTTTTTAATTTCTTGAGCGAAAACAGTTGAGAAAAGGAATAAAACAAAGAAAACAAGACGATATTGCATGAGAAAATTTTTGTTTGATAACGTAATTTTAGGAGCGAAGTTACATATCTCCAAAGAAACCACGGACGAAAAGTACGACGCCAAAAATGAAAAGAATCGAACCCGTGATTTGATTCAAGGAACGAAGCACTTTGTCTGTTACAAAGCGACGAAGACTTTTTGCACCCACAATTTTCAATAAGTCAATGGAAAAGAACGTAGTTAGCAGAACTAAAATGTAAATCAACATGGATGTATTCATCGTTACATGTTCTGTATCTTTTGCACCAATTGCCATTACCGAAAACCAATAAAAAATCACCATCGGATTGGCAATGTTTAAGAAAAATCCTTTGATAAAAAGCATCAAATACTCACGAGAAGAATTGATTGAATTTCCCATTTCATCTTGATGTTGTGCTTTTGTTTTTTTAAAAAATGTGATGACACCATAAACGACTAAGAAAACACCTCCAACCATTTGCAAAATATCTTTATTTTCACCTTTGGTAAGTCCAGCCACTTCTGAATAAAAAAGATAGGCAATAAGAATGTAAAAAATATCGCTGATGAGCACCCCTGCATCAAAAGCCAAAGCTGCGCGGATTCCACGTCGAATACTCGTTTCAAGAAGAATAAAGAAAACGGGGCCAATCATGATACTCAGAATGAACCCTGTAACAATTGCTTTTATAATTACTTCTATCAAGTGTTTTTGGTTTTGGGGTATTGCACAAAAATAACGAAAGCATTGTGTTGGAGTGAAAAATAGAACTATTTTTTTTTCGATTTTAGAACAATTCTAGATAGATTTTTCAAAAACGGGCTAGAAAATTGACACAAGTGTATGCAATGTAACTGGAAGTGATTACATTTGCAGGCATTCTTTTCGAAAAATCTCGAAGAAGCCCCAAAAATAAGTTTGTTATGAAAATTATCGCTGCCAATAAAAAATTGGATTCAATCATTGAAAAAGTAGAAAAACAAGGAATCCTTGCTGACGGATTGATTGATGATTTGAAAGAATTGCGTGAATATGCTTTGAAAGAACAAGATCCATTGGTAACCAAAGTAATTCGCCTTACCTACGAATACCTAACTGAAAACGAAGCGTATGATGTTCAGGCTCAGTATGAGGAAGATGAAGAAGGAAACGAATATCCGTTGGAAATCGAAGATCAAGAAAACTTGTTGTATTTGTTGAACTTACTCAAAAATGCAGATCACAAAATCAACCGAGAAGAAATCAAAGATTACCGTACAGCACTGAAAGATTCGTTGTATTAATTGGAATAAACTAAAATATTCGAAGCGCCCAAAGGCGCTTTTTTTGTTTTAATACAAATCATTCATTGAGTAAACGGTAAGTGAAATAAGTGAAAACAAAACTATCTTTGATCAAATAATTTTAATCACTGAATCCTTGTTGAATAAACAAAAAATAACGAAAATGATCCTTGTGGGGAAGCTAATTGCGCTTCCCCTCATTGGGTTTTGCCAAGAAAACCTTATCATCAACGGAGATTGTGAAGATTACAAACATTGTCCCATTGACAACAGTAACATTGAAGAAGTAACTGGTTTTTTCAATTTTTCCTACACAGGTTCACCGGATTATCTAAATGTATGCTCTGAAATTGAAAACGTAACTATTCCAAGTCCAAGAGGCTTTCAATTACCACGTTCTGGCAATGGTATGATTCATGATATTATCGCTAAAGGTACACCCCCTGGCTACGTTTCTGTTGACAGCTTATATCCTTACACATACCGAACTGAATCTTTTGGGGGTTCTTTTATCAAAAAATTAGAACCTGGGATATATGAGTTTTCCATGTATGTGAACTTTGCTGATTATGGCAAAGCACCTCCTGAAGGACTTGACGCTAGAGTTGCGACCAATGCCTTTGATTTAATTTTATTAGAAGACTCTATTAAAGTATGGCGACCTACTTCTCCCTTCATCGATCAATTTGAAGTTATTCCTTTAAATGGAGAAGCAATCATAAATGACACAATCAATTGGATTGAGTTGAAAACATGTTTTCTCGCCAAAGGCGGTGAGCGTTTTTTTACCATTGGTTCTTTTCGGGACACAAGTACAATTAAATTGGAATTTTCCGGCTTTTCTACCAATCGAGCAAAATTAGGACTCTATTACTTCGACGATTTCTCCCTACGCGCTTGCCCAACGTGTTGTGCGGGGCAGTTTGAAATAGAGGAATATGTGACGGTCAACTATACCGAAAATGGTGTGCAGCTCGTTCCGTTTGTTTTGGCGGGTTCAACAGGAAGTTTACGTTTGTATGACTCGGCTGGTCGCTGGGTAGCTTCGCATACTTTCGAGAGTGATTCGCCTCCGTTTGTCCTCCCAAACCTCGCACAAGGGATGTATCATTACTTCTTCGAAACCCAGTCCGGCACTCAGAAAATGGGGAAAGTGATGTCGTTTTGAAATTAATGAAGAATGTAGAATAAAGTCGATGACGAAAGCTTTGTTTTGTCACGATGCTGACTTTCACGTCAGCAAATGAAGTCAATGACGAAAGCATTGTTTTGTCACGATGCTTGGCAAGCGGTTAGTCTATTAGTCCCAGTGACGAAAGCTTTGCTTTTTCATGGGTGCTTCGCAGATGACGAAAGTTATTTTCGGTTGAGGTGCGATTAATCGCGCCTCAACGGAACCGATCAAAACAATCTGAGTTGAGGTGCGATAAATCGCACCTCAACTAATTTAATACGGATTGAATAATAATTACTTCACAAAGCGATACTTAAAAATACACCAAATCGCACGGACTCCGTCTTTCCAACCAATTTTTTTACCCTCTTCGTAGGTTCTACCATAATACGAAATTCCAACTTCGTAAATGCGAATGCGGGGTACTTTTGATAGTTTGGCGGTAATCTCTGGTTCAATTCCGAATCGGTTTTCTTTGATCGTAATGCTTTTTGCTATCGATGAACGCATCAATTTGTAGCAGGTTTCCATGTCGGTCAAATTCAGATTGGTCATCATGTTGGACAAAAAAGTCAAGAATTTATTGCCAATCGAATGCCAAAAAAACAAAATCCGATGTGGGTGATGTCCCATAAAACGAGAGCCATAAACAACATCCGCATTGTCCATGAAAACCGGTTTAATCAACAAATTATATTCGGTTGGATCGTATTCCAAATCCGCATCTTGGATGATTAAATAATCGCCTGTACATTCTTTGATTGCCCGATTGATCGCAGCACCTTTTCCCTGGTTATGAGGTTGCGAATACAAACACATATCCATGTCTGGATTCGCTGCCATGTACGCTTCCACTTTCTCCACCGTATCATCTTTGGAACAATCATTCACGATAATTATTTCCTTTTGAATTCCGTGATCCAACTCCACATCACGTACGCGGTCCAAGATTAAATGAATCGTCTTTCCTTCGTTGTAAGCTGGAATTAAAATAGAAAGCTTTTGTATACTCATGGTTGTTTATATGTTCTGTTATTTATCACAATGGATGAATCTTTTTCTTTCCAACCGAATTGACAAGCGGAGGGATAAAGCATCCATTCATCCATAAAAATGGTTTTTTCTTTCTGTACAAAGTTATCATTCCAAACCGTAATTTGAAGTCGCGCATGATTTTTAGGCAAAGCAAAAGGATATTCAATCAAGGCCCATTCACCATCAATCACCTGAAAACCATCTTTCCATTGGTAATAATAAACAGTGGGTGCATCTTTTTCATTGGCACTAAACACCGCAATTTCCATAGTTGTACGCGGCGTTAAATCGGATGGAAAATCAGAAACCCAAAACGAAAGTGTCAGCGAGTCGGTATTAAAATGAACTGTTTCATCCATCAAACGTGTCGCTTGGTTCAACGCAATCGATTTCGACCCTTTTCCGCGGTATTTTTTTGCCGTCGAGGGTTGATCAAAATGATTGATTCGATACGAGCAAGTAGAATCCGAAGAGAAGTAATTGGTTTTCGGAATGGATTTCAACGATTGAAACAGTTGTTCTTTTTCCGAAAAGGAAACTTCTTTTTGAAAAGCAGAAATCGGTACACGGTAGACATGATACGCAGCAGTTTCAACTATTTTTTGCGCTTTTTTCAACCAATTCTGTTCCGATTTCTTTAAGTCATTCGGTTTTACCAAGACCAAAAAGTCTTTGTTTTTTGGAAGGTGTTTGAGTATTTCCAGCGGTCGATAGGGTTCTTGTAACAAGGCATAATTGGCATAGGTCTGACTTAAGGAAGTGCGACTCAAACTCACCGAATACAAGGGAATTCCCGTTTTCAGACTGAGAAAATACGCTTGATTTTGAATGTCTGTTTCGTTGTGAATCCAAATGTTTTCCGAACCAATATGAACGTACGGCAGGGGAATAATGGCTGCAAAATCTGACTTTTTCAAGGAAGAAATCCATTTATTTTGCGCTAGTTGATTGGAATGATCTTCTAAAATTTCGAAGCGATTGTTTAACCATTGATCTTTTCCATTTGCATTTTTCCAAGCATCGTAACCCAAGACAAGAAGCAAAATTGCGAAAATCAATCTTGATAAGAAACTACCTGACTCCGATTTCCATTGAAACAGACGAATAACAGTATAAAGCGAAACAACGTAATAAAAAATCCAAGCAAAACGGCCCGAGCCACGTAGTTGTCGGAAAATACCGATGTGTTCCATCAAAGGTTTGCCCCAAGAAAAAACGAAGGGAATGCCGATTGCCAAAGCGAATGAAACAAACGCCGTCCATAAAAAAGCATTCCAAATGGGGTCTTTGCTCAAATAAAGAATTTTCTTTGGTGAACGAATTCCCGATCGAATCCAAGCAAACAAAATCATTCCCACACCAATAAAAGCGAGTAAACCTACAAAAGATCTACCTTCCCATGCAGGAAATTTCGGTGAAAAAAGAGTATTCAACCAACTACTGTAAAATCGGTTTTCACTCAACAAGATTCCAGATGGAGAAGACAAATATTCGAAAAATCCCCACGGATGCGATGTTCGATCTGTCACGGGATTGTTTACTTGTTGCAAAATTTGGATAGCGAAAAGCGGAATCCCAATTTGGAATAACCAAAATAAAAGCTGCCAAGCAACGATTCGCAGTTGAAAGCGATTTTCAATCATCCGATAAAGTCCAACTCCGCCAAAAATCAAGGAGACAAATGCGAACAAATAAAAGTGTAAAGTCGCGGCTATCCACGCCAAAAACCCCATAATCAGCGCTTTTTTCCAAGTAGGATTTTCGTAGAACCCAATTGCTTTCCATAGAGCAAGCGGAATGATAAATTGAAATGTCAAGGAATAATGTCCTCCCAAACGTTCAATCTGTGGCGAAAGAAAGGCAATTGCCACAGCACTAAATATCGAGATGAATCTAGAAACCCCGAAATGGTTTAATATCAAATACAAAAATTGAGCAGAAAGAACAATTGAAAAAAGCATGCTTAGGTTGACAATTCCAACCGTGTAGTCAGTCAAATCAATCAAGGGACGTATGAAAATCAGTAGATTGGTAATCAAAGGCATGCAACCTGTAAAGAAAACTTGTTCACCAAAAGGATAATTCATTCCATTGAACTGCCACATCGAAACATCGTGTTTCACATGGTATAAAATGGTGAAGTAGGATTGCATTCCATCACCGCTTGCCCCAAAATAAACCGAATTGGCATGAAAAAGAATGGGGCCAAAAAACAAAAGTAAAACCAGTGAAGCAAGCAAACCCGTTAACCAAAAACCACGATTATACCAAGACAAAGGGAAAATACGTTTTCTAAAAAGCTCGCTCATGTATTATGTGTATTTTCCTGACCATTGGTTACGTTTGATTTTGGCTAAATCTTTCAGCATACCAAAAGCATGTTTCAGTAAACTGACGGAAGAGCCATCTTGATCAGTACGAAGGCGAACAGCGCAAGGTTCGATACGGTATTTTTTTCGAACGGCTATGCTCAACAATTCAACATCGAATGCAAAACTATCCACTTCCGCAACGGAAAAAATATGATTTGCAGCATTGGCTGAAAACCCTTTCATCCCGCATTGTGTATCAAAATTTCCTCCTGCCATGACTTTACCAACGATAAACGAGAAAATGCGACTACTTATTTTACGACTGGTCTTGATTTTATCAAAATAGTCTGACTCGGGCAAAGTACGATCGCCCACCACCAAGTCGGCTTTTTTTTGTTGAAACGTATCTAAAAATTGCGGAAAAGCAGTTAGCTGAAAAGGAACATCTACATCTGTAAAAATGCGAAAATCGCCCGTTGCGTGTTGCATCCCTAATCGGACAGCAGCACCTTTCCCCCTATTTACGGGATTTCGGTAAAACCGAAGTTGATTTTCACGTGCAAATTGTTCGGCGAGTTGCCAGTCATCTGATCCATCATCCACCAAAATAATTTCGTGTTCGATTTGTTGTTCAGACAAAAATGCAATCAAGGTCGGGATGTTGTCGCGCATGGCTTCAAAACCGCGGTAAGCAGGAATTACAACACTTAACAACAAACCAACAATTTTAGATTAAATATTCATTTCTGGGACAACATCTGGCACCACTAATTCACCTTCCGTTTTAGAGACGATTTCTTCGACAGAAACACCTGGTGCACGTTCGATTAAGTGAAATTTACCGTCTTTGATTTCCAAAACAGCCAATTCAGTTACGACTTTTTTCACGCAACCAACGCCTGTAAGAGGAAGGGTACATTCTTTTAAAATTTTGGATTCGCCCGCTTTGTTTGAGTGCATCATCGCAACGATAATGTTATCAGCAGAAGCAACTAAATCCATCGCACCCCCCATTCCTTTGACCATTTTTCCTGGGATTTTCCAGTTGGCGATATCTCCATTTTGAGAAACTTCCATTGCTCCAAGAACGGTTAATTGAACGTGTTGACCACGAATCATCGCGAAAGAGGTAGCTGAGTCGAAATAAACGGCCCCTTTTCGAGCGGTAATTGTTTGCTTTCCTGCATTGATTAAATCAGGGTCTTCTTCTCCTTCGAAAGGAAACGGTCCCATTCCAAGAATTCCATTTTCGGATTGAAACTCGACTTCGATTCCTTCTGGAATGTAATTCGCTACCAAGGTCGGGATTCCGATTCCTAAGTTTACATACCATCCATCTCGCAACTCTTGTGCAATTCGTTTTGCAATTCCGTTTTTATCTAATGCCATTTTACTCTTTTTAGCAAGCGAATTCAAAAATACGTTTTTTTCCTGAATTGACGAGACAAACCATATTCAAATGTGTTTCCTCGAAATCCAAGTTGGATACATCAATTAAGAAGTTTTTTTACTCTTTGTTAACTGATGTTGCAAAGCAATAAACACTGCACATGTGGCAAAAATGGGAACAGCTGCTTTGTCCGTATCCAAGTAATTATTCAGAACACCGTGAACAAAATAAGTAACCAAAGAAAGTACTAAGCCTAAAATCAAGTATTTGATTTCCCGATCTCCTGCAGGCCAAGCCAAATAAAGTGTAATTCCCGAATAAAAAATAGATGCCACCAAGGCTAAAAATGTCAACAAACCCAACACGCCCATTTCAGAAAGCGGACCCAAATATTCGCTGTGTGCATTCCCCGCGTCACCAAAATTGGTGGAAATAATAGTCAAATTTTCTGGCTCTTGAAAACGTGCATATTCAAAAGAATAGGTTCCTGGACCAAATCCAAAAACAGGTCGTTCTTGAAACATGGCAATAGCACAAGACCAGCGATTCAAACGTTCCAGATTAGAAGCATCTGTTGTCACATTCGCAGCACTTTCTAATCGTTTCCCAAAATCTTCCGTGGTGTGCTCTGATTTGTTTTTAGCCAAACTTTGTTCTATTTGTGTCCAAGAAGCAATGACTAACAAAACAATGCCCAAAGTTGTACCAAATAACCATGTAAATTTGATTCGCAATCGGATGATAAGCCATACGAATAACGCGGCAACAATGCTTAACCAAGCTGCACGCGTGTAAGAAAAATACAAGGCAATCCAATTGATTGTCATCATGGATAAAAGGATTGCTTGCAAAAGAGGTGTATGTTTTTTGGAGAAATACAAAGCAGTAAGCATCGGTATAAGAAAAGCCACAATGGAACCATAAATCGTGTGATCTTTGAAAAAAGGCCACATCACCCAATGACTTTCTTTTTCACCAAAACTGTAGCTTGCATGCATCAAAACAGTGTAAGTCATCGCAATCGTCATTCCAATCGCAAAAAGCCAAAAGAATCGAATGATGTTTTCCCGTTTTTCGAAAATTCGTGTCCCATAAAACAAAACAGGAACAACAAACCATAACTTTGCTATCAAAAACTTAACTGAAACGAGAGGATGTGAGCTTGTTATAGATGTGATACCGATCCAAGAAAGATAGGCTGCCAAAGCCCAAACGATGGGTGACTGGTGCAGGTAGTTTGGAAAAAAGGGGGTTCGCAATTGTTGCCAAAGAAAAAGCAACAGAAATCCCGCTAAAATGGGTTCCGTTGGAATAAACAAACCAAAGCTTTCCGTAAATTCTTCTATGTTGACTGAAATAGGGACAAAAAAGAAAAGCGCTAAAAATGTATGTTCTGAATGGAAAACCGCAAAATAAATTCCTAACAAAGCAACAGGTATACCAAAAAAGAACCACTGTTCATACCACAATGCCAACAAACTGAGTGCAACGAAGACCAATCCTGCAACGAGGAAACCAACTTGTGACCTGATCCAACCCACTTAAGCTACTTTACGAAGTTCTTTGATACGTTCTGCAATCAACAAAGCAAAAACCATGAAAATAAAGGTCGCAAAAGTTGCAACGATAATCACAATCGCTTTTTTAGGACGGTCTTTTTTGTCTGCAACAACTGCTCTTTCGACAATGAATTTGTGGTTAAAATTGGTGTAAGCATCTGATTCAGCTTGTTCATAGCTATCTTCAAATTCCGCTAATTTCACCGTCTTTTCGTCGCGAAGCATGACCAATCCATCGTATTCAGCACCGTAACGGTTGTTTACATCCAATTGATTCTTGAAATACGCACGATCGGCAGGACTTTTTGCTTCGTTGTAAGCTGCAAACAAGGTTGCTCGCGCTTCGGAAGTTACCACACCAAGTGCTGAAAGCGAATCCAAATGAATGTTTATTTCCTTTAACTGACTGATTAGCAAGTCTTTTTTTCGTTTATTGATTTCAAAAGCAGGAATTGTTCGCTCTTTTACCATGTCATTTTTCACGGTATCAATCAAATCGACAATTTTGTTAGCCATTTCGGCTGCCAATTTTGGGTCTCGATCTAAGACATCAATTTGAATGGATCCATAACGAGTACGTGTAAATTGAATATGCTCACCATACGCCTTACCTAATTTGTAATATTTGTTTGGATCGTCTTGTTTGATTTCATAATGATTAAACAAATCAAAACGTTGCACAACGATATCGCGTATACGAGAAGATTGCAAAATTTGCACCAATTGTTCCGCTTGCTCTTCTTCACCAAAGTCCATGGAAGAAGCTTTTGCATTTCGCTGTTCAGAGAACGAAACCGTACTTGTCGCAGAGGGAAAAACAATGGCTGAAGATAAAAAAAGCGGGGTTAAGAAAAAGGAAATCACCAAAGAAGCTAGTGCAGCGATTCCAGTTACAATCCCAATAATTCGTCTTTTTTTCCAAATAAAAAGAATCAAATTTTGGCGTTGTTCAATTTCATTTCCTTGTTGCATGTGTTCAATTTTGATGTGCGAATTTAACAGTAAATCCTGAATTCAGGTTCTTAACTCGTTTTTTTGAGTTTTATTGTTTCCTTTTTGGATAAAAACCAAAAAGTCGGAAGATCTCTCCTCCGACTTCATGAATTTATGTTAGCTGTTTTTAATTATTGCTTTTCAATACGGAAAGTAGCTTGACCAAAGTCGCTCACAACTTCCAAGAAATAAACACCTGAAGCGACAGAACCAACGACTACTTCGATCAATCCATTTTGCACATCGTAGTTGATTGCTTGAAGTTTTCCTTCCAAGCTGTACAAACGAACATCTTGAATCGCGTTTTCACCAAAATTTCCACTCACTTGGATATTTCCTTGGAATGGATTTGGATACACAACCAATGACGTTAAGTTTGTTTCATCCAAAGACAAACATCCATCAACAACAATTGTCGTTGTTCCAGTAGAAACACATCCATTTGCATTTGTAAATGTATACGTAACAACATGAGAACCTGTTCCTGCTGTTGCTGGATTAAATAATGTTCCAAGTACTCCTGTTCCGGAGAAAGATCCTCCTGCTGGTGTAGCCGCTAAAGTTACTGCTGGATGATTCACGCATGGAGATGATACAGGTGTAATCGAAACGGGAGTGATTGAATGAATCGTGATGGGTGCATTTGCTGTTGCAGAACATCCATTTGCATCTGTATACGAATAAGTAATTGTTGAACCTGTTGCAACACCATTCGGGTTAAATGAAGATCCAGTTACACCATTTCCGCTGTATGTTCCTCCTGCTGGCAAACCTTGATTTAAGGTAATTGCACTAGCATTTTCACAAACTGCTGGTAAATTAGACAATGTTACAGTTGGATTCGAAAACGTATTTACAATAACACTCCCTGACCCTGTTGTAGTACATTGTGCATCGGTAACAGAAGTAACCGTATATGTTCCTGCTGTTGATACATTCAACGTTAATGTATTTGTTGTATGACCTGATACAGTTGTTGGAGTTGTACCGTCCGAGTAAGTTACATCCCAAGGACCATTTCCAGAAAGAGCGATGGTCAAAGTGGTTGAATTGGTTTCACCAACAGCATTACAAATCGTACCATTTCCTGTAATTGTTGCAGAAGGAACTGCTAAAATTTGAACCGTTTCAGTTTCGCTTGCAGCTGCACATGCTCCACTTGCAGCAATTGAATTTGTAACCGTATAAGTTCCTGGTAAACTTTGAGATAGATCAATCAATCCACTAACTTCGTTGATGGACAAACCTGCAGGAGAAGAAGTAAATGTTCCTGCACTCGCACTACCAGTAAACACGGGAGATGGATCTACTGCTGAAGTACAGTAAGTTGGACTTGCATAACTAAATGAAGCGTCTGGAGAAGTGGTAATCGTAAATGATTGTGTTGAACTATTTGCACACGTTGTATTCACAGAATGAGTGATAACGTATGTCCCAACTGTACTCGCATTCACATCAATTTCGCCGGTTGTTCCATTGATTACTAAACCAGCACTAGATGAATAAGTTCCTGCAAGAGCAGCTGTAGGTGTAATGGAAGCACTTCCAGCACAAACCGTGTTTGAAGCATAGGTAAAAGAAGCATCATCCAGAGGTGAAATAGTCACAACTACTTGATCTGTATTTGAACAACCATTTGCATCTGTACCTGTAACTGTGTAAGTTGTAGTTGCACTTGGAGAAACGGTTACAATTTCCGTATTCCCAGCACTGTTATCCCAAGAATAACTTACTCCACCGCTCGCATCCAACGTTGTAGACGCACCTGGACAAATACTAACATCTGTTCCAGCACCGATTGTTGGTAAAGCGTTAATTGTTAGTGGCAAACTAGCTACTTCAATACATGAACTTACAAATCCACCTAATGTATAAAATTGAGGAGTTTTTGCTCCCGTAGTTGGATATGTATAGGTGTGGTTGGCATTCCAAACAACAGGAATTCCAGCTCCCATTACCCATGCATACGTAGAATCATGTTGAGCTAAATTAAAATAATCAGCAAATGTGTTATAGTTGTACATGCGATTGTTTACTGCTCCAGTTGGTGTAGCACTTCCAGAAAAAACAACAGGAGTTCCTAAACACGCGGGACTTGGTGTTGCTGTTGCAGTTCCTGTAATTGAATAGGAAACAATTGGAGCAACTATTGGCTCAAAATTATAAGGTCCGCCTGTAAATCCAGTTGTGAAAGTTGGTACTGGAACAAAAGTTCCGCCAGAAGTTGCATAATACGTGGATTTCATGCGTGCAAAATCTTCATCGTAAGTTTGGTTGGGAGTTGCACTGTTAATGTATGTTGTGTAAACTCCTCCCGCGCTTTCTACATCCAAAACAACAGCATAATTTCCTGACACAGTGATTGGAGTTGCAAAAGTTACATAATGGAATGCTGCTGTTGTACTTGTAATCACTTTAGTAGCACTTGCCAACAAAGTGGTTGGATTGTTGTTTGCATCCACAGAATGAATCGCAGCACGAACGGTAACAGACGCTGTACCTGTAACTGGAGTTGTCGTCACATCGTATGCATTCATCCCGTAAAACTCTACACCACTTATTGTAATGCTTGTACCACTCAATGTGTATGCCTGTGAAATGGCTTCATTGTCTGATTGCCAGATATCAAATAAATTGAATCCATTGGATGTTCCCATTGCAAGTTGTTTCACTAAGGGATATCGCAAAGTGTCTTGACAGGTAATAGTCCTCGATGAAACATCTAAACCAGCCGATGCAAGCGTTTGACTGAATTGTCCGCTTAAGGTTGGTGCTGTTTTCAGGGGTGATTTTTGTCCCCAAGCCGTAATTCCTCCTACTAGGAAAGACAGCAGTACTAAACTTTTCTTCATTATTTTTGTAGTAATAAGTGAATGGCGAAAATAGACAAGAAAAAATATACTTCAAACGAAAAATATCATTTTAACATTTTCGATTGAAAGTTTCACGCTTTTGAATGAATAAATCACTTTAATTAATTGAATAATGTAATTTATTTCCACACGGATCATGATCTATTTCGTATTTTCGTCCCGATTCAAAATGCCAATAATTATGAAAAACATTTTCCTCTTTTGTTCCATACTAGTAAGTTACACATCTATAGCTCAAAAAAAAGAAATTGATCATACAGTTTATAATTCCTGGAACCGAATCAGCGAAATTCAACTTTCCTCTTCTGGTACATACACCGCTTATACAATTAAACCTCATCGGGGAGACGGTTACTTGTATGTTGTCAATAACCTAACAGGCAAAAAAGATTCGGTTTTTCGCGGAACGAATCCTCAATTTTCGGGCGAAGAAACACATCTTATTTTTACAATTTCACCAGGATTTGATACACTCAGAACCTGTGAATTAAACAAAATAAAAAAAGATAAATGGCCAAAAGACTCCTTGGGAATTTGGAATTTAGAAACACAAAAATTAATCAAACACCCAAAAATCAAATCGTTTCAAGTTCACGAATCTCAAAATTGGATTTCATACTTGTCTGAGGAAAACAAACTTTCGAATCAACCAAAAAAGAAAAAAAAATGGTTTCAATTCAAAAAGAAAGAAGAAAAAAAGGTGGAATCTGATGGGAAGAGATTAACGATTCTTCATCTATCAAACGATCAAAAAAAGGAATTTATCAATGTAACAGATGTTATTTGGCACCAAACCTTACCCGAACTATTGTTTAGCACACATCAAAAAGAAAAATCAGACTCCGTTTCTCTTACTTATTGGAAGGAAAATCAAGTTCAAATAATCGAAAAAAATTACACCTCCATAGAAAAAATACATGCGCACAAGAAAACCTCAGATTGGTTATTTTTAGTGAGTAAAGATACTTCGGAAGCCAAGAACTATCAACTGATCCGTTGGAATCAAACACTCGGATGGAAAACCATAGCTGATTCGTTCCCTGATGCAAAAAGTGTTAGTAAAAACTTTGCTCCTTTTTTCACAGAAGACAAATCGAAAATCTATTTTGGAATTGCTCCTTGGCAAAAACCTGAACCCAAAGATACCTTGTTATCCAATGAAAAAGCCAAAGTTGATGTTTGGAATTGGAAAGATGATCGTCTTCAACCACAGCAACTTGTGGAACAAAAAAGAGATGAAAAGAAGACCCAACTTGTCAATTTTGATCTTTCATCTGAGAAAATACAAATCCTTTCTTCAGATACCTTGTCTGTCTATGTATCCAAGCGTTCAAAAAGCAACAAAGCTTTAGGAATTTCGGTCAAACCATACCAATATGCTTACAATTGGGATTATCCAAACAAACGTGATTTTTACTTAGTCGACCTAGCTTCCGGAAAAACGGAATTACTTGGTAAAGGGCTTGTTCACACTTTTTCTCTTTCTCCAGACGCAAGCCATTTTGTTTATTTCCAACAAGCGGATTCACAACTTTATGTAAAACAACTTAATACAGGTAAAACTTCCTGCATCACTTGTTCAAAAAAACACATTCAATGGGCAGAAGATGTAAACGGAATGCCTGTCATTCCTGAGCCGTATGGAGTTTTAGGATGGACAGAAGAAAATGATGTAATTCTTCAGTCGCATTATGATGTTTGGAAATTTAATCCAAGCAATGAAACATTGATTTCAATGACAGCTGAACAAGGTTCAAAACAAAAAATTCGATTCCGATTAAACGAATGGAATTCGGATAGTGTTTATTTCCATCCATCAAACACGTATCTTACTGGTTTTGATGAAAAAGACAAAAGCATGTCGTTGTATGCTTCTGATGGAAACGGAAAATATAAACCTGTTTTGGTTTCACCACATCAACTCAACGGAATCCAAAAAGCGAAAAAAGGATCTCAGTTCATTCTTCAAAAAAATTCTTTGCAAGATTATCCAGATGTGTTCACGGGTGAATGGAAAAACGATACGCAATTGACCCAAATTTCACATACCAACCCGCAACAAAAGGATTACAATTGGGCTACCGTTGAATTAATCAAATGGAAAAGCTACCAAGGCATCCCACTCGAAGGCTTGCTATACAAACCGGAAAATTTTGATTCAACCAAATCATATCCGTTGTTGGTGTATTTTTATGAAATGTACAGCGATGAATTACACAATCACTATGCACCAAGACCAACTGCCTCCATTATTTATCCTACTGAATATGCCTCTGCAGGATATGTTGTTCTTATTCCAGATATTCGTTACAAAGTGGGACACCCTGCCAAAAGTGCGTACGATTGTATCATGAGCGGAACCGATTACGTACTTAAGAAACACAAAAACATCGATTCGACTCGTATGGGCTTGCAAGGTCAAAGTTGGGGAGGATATCAAACAGCACAATTAATCACCATGACGACCCGATATCGAGCAGCAATGGCTGGAGCACCCGTTTCGAATATGTTCTCTGCTTATGGAGGAATTCGTTGGGGATCAGGATTGAACCGTCAATTTCAATACGAACACACACAAAGTCGCATTGGAAAAACCATTTGGGAAGCTCCTGAATTGTATGTAGAAAATTCACCATTATTCCATTTACCCAATGTGCAAACTCCTTTGTTAATCATGCACAACGATGCAGATGGTGCCGTACCTTGGTATCAAGGAATTGAATTGTTTACAGGGTTGAAACGCTTACAAAAACCTGTTTGGATGCTCAATTACAACGAAGATGATCACAACTTAATGAAAAATGCCAACCGCATGGATTTGAGTATCCGTATGCGTCAATTTTTTGATTTCTATCTTCAGGATAAACCAGCACCAACTTGGCTGTCAACGGGAGTTCCTGCCATCCAAAAAGGTAAACAATCTCCTTTGGAATAAATTTGGCTTTATCTTTGCAAACAAAACAATGTGTTGAATGGAAAATTTGTTATTTATACCTTTCAAACACATAACTTTGTCATTCAAAATGAATCATTCATGAAAAAGATACTTGGTGTAGTAAGCTTAATTTTTATTCTAGCTTCTTGTGTTGAGATCACAGACGACATTTCCTTGAAAAGCGATGGAAGTGGTACGTTTAAATATGTTGTCAATCTCAGTCCAAGTAAATTAAAAATCAATTCGATTTTGGCTTTAGATAGTTTAGACGGTCACAAAGTTCCATCTTTGAATGATATCAAAGAAAAAATAGAATATTACAAGGACAAATTAGCAAACAAAGAAGGCATCACGAATGTGAAAGTAGATGCCAATTATACGGAGTTCATTCTAAAATTCTCGTGTGATTTTAAACGAATTGAAAACCTACAAGATGCCATCAAAGAAATTGTAGAAGAAGAATCCAAAAACAAAGAATGGAAAGAACTAGATCATAATTGGCTCGTTTGGGACGGCAATAAAATGACTCGATCCGTTCCTCCTCTTTCTACTTTTTCATCCGATCGACTTAAAAAAGAAGATTCGGAAGCGTTAAAAAATGGTAAATATATCTCAATCACCCGTTTTGATAGACCGATCGAAAAATTTGAAAATGAATCAGGCGTACTTTCAAGTAACAAAATGGCTGTCATGGTAAAAACAAATCCATATGCCTTGATGCAAAACCATCAATTACTCGATAATACCATTTATTTACAAACGATGAAAAAACCATAAGCGCAATTAGCATCGTAAAAATTAGTAACTTGCGCCCATACTTTACATCGAAAGTAAACACTATGATTAGATCTTTTTTTTCACCATTTTGGTCCGTTCTTGTTCTGAACTCGGTGATGATTTCGTTGGTACAAGCTCAACAATCGGATGAATTGATTCCGAAAGATGCTGTTACTGTCTTCACATTCAACAACATATCACTTTTCAAAAAAGTATCGATGGATGAGTTGGTTCAATACGAATTCATGTCAGAGGTTCAATCCGAGTTATTTGATGGCTCCACAAATGGCAAGACATTAAAAGATGCAGGTATCGATTTTGATCAAAAATTGAATGTGTTTTATGGACAGAACCAACAATTCGAAATTGCGGGATTCACGTTCGGAATCAAAGACAAAAAACAACTTTTTCAGGTTTTCGATGATTTTGACCAAGTAGAAAGTTCTATTCCTGGTGTAGAAATGTACAGTAGTTATTTCAACAAACTCCTTATCAAAGGGAATGCAGGTCTTGTTTTGCGCGTTGATCCAAGTACGGAAAAAGTAAACGAAGTAGCTGACTCCATTTGGGCTGCTCGTGGTTACGGGTATTTCATGGACGGATACGAAGAGGAAAATCTAGATGAAATTGAAGAGGAGTACACCGAAGATTCAGGAGAACTCACCGAAGAAGAAGAACTTGGAATGGAAGAAGAATCCATTGAAGGTGTCGTAATTGAAGATGATGTACTCAACAAAACCTATTGGGAGATGCGCGATAGCATCACAACAACCTTGCAATTAGCCTTTATGCAAGAAATTGAAAATGACCTTTTTGTTAAAGGCTTCAACTTAAAACAAAAAGACAGCAAATTTGCTGCACAATTGCTACATGCTTCCGATGGAATTTTCTACCTAGATAATTCTCGAAATTTTCAAAATGCACGCAGTTTATGGGGCTTTCAGGCATTATTTCCCGAACTTTTTAATGATGTGAAAGACTTGTATACTGGAAACGTCATGCTCGGAGATATTTTTCTACGCGAAAATTCAATCGATATTGATTTTGAAGCAAATTACGGGGAAAAGTTAGGAAGTATCTACGAAAAATTAAATGATACAAAATTTGATGCTAACGTGTTGAAATACATCCACAAAAACAATACAGGATTTTTCACCTATAACATCAACTTAAAAGAGGGCTATAACAAAGCGTTTGATGTCATTATTCCTATTCTGAGAGAAGAAAAAGATCCCCGCATTTCAAGCAATGTTTTGGTCGCTGAATTGATCAATGATTTTGTAGATACAGACAAGTTATTCGACACATACAAAGGAAGTATGTTTGGAACTTTTAATGGAATCAAAAAAGTAAAATCCACTCGAATCGAATTTTTCTACGATGAAGAAACATTTGAATACGGTGAAAGAGAAATCGTTTCAGATGAAGAAATGCCTGTTTTCACAGTCGGATTTTCAACGCTTCACGGAGACATTCCTGAAAAAGTATTGAAACATTTTTCCCGCATGACTTCTCGATTCAAAAACATGGGAAAATACTGGATTGTGGAGGATGCTGTATTAAATTCATTGCCTTTGTATATCATTAACCGAAATAATTTGTTCATTTTCACCAATGACGAAGATTTGGCTTTGAATCATCCGGATGGGTATGGTTCAAACGCGTTGGGCGGTTCTGTTGCAAAAACAGCGAAAAAAAGTAAATTCATGTACGGTCATTTTGATTTAGGCATCGCTTTGAATAATTTACCAAGAGAAATGTTCAACTCGAAACAAAATGAAATGTTGGATTCCATGCGTGGAAAAACCGGAATTTTGGAATTGACATCATCCAAAACGACTCGTTCACAAACTCAATTCAAACTAACTTATCAATTTGAGGGTCAATACGATAATTCTGGAAAATATTTATTAGATTTAGTTAATTCGTTCTACGTTTTGTCTAAATAATGCTAGCTAGAAAAGGTCTTTTTATTGTTTTGTTAATTGCTATTCTGAGCAGTTACTTTTACTTACGTCCGTTGTTTTTTAAAGAACCCGAAGACCCCTTGTTGGAAGACCGAATTCCAGAGGGAGATTATTTGGGCAAAGTGTATTTATTCGACTTAGCAAAAGAAACTACCGACTTGTTGTTTTACAATCAGTTGCCCATGCGCGACATGTTAACACCTGATTTTTTACTCGCACAAGCCAAAAACTACGGGATTGATTTACAAAAGCCTAGCTATTTCTTTGCGAATGAAAACAAAGAATGGGGCTCATTAATCTCACTTTCAGATAGTTCAAAAATACGTTCTGGAATTGTTCGCTTGAAAAGTAATTTTGAAATAAAAGATACCGTTGTTGCAGAGCAAAAAGTGTATCGCCTCAAAGATGACAATGTGTATTTCACCTATGGTAAAAATTGGTTGTTTGTATATCATGGCTCCAATTTTTCCAAACGAATGTATCACGTAGTGTATTCCAAAAAAGGGGATATCAATCCGCGTTGGCAAAATTTTTTGAAAGATCCTGTTTTTGCTGATGAAAAATTAGTGGTTTGTGCCAATACAAAACGTTGGAAAGTAAAAGGAATTGCATCGGCTTTGTTTGCTCATGATGCAGATTCGGTACAATTACACATCAAATCTTATATTCGAACGGAAGATTCATTACACATTAGTGCAAAAGATTCTGGATTGGCATTTAAACCCGTAACAGCTTCAAGTAAAATGCTAAACATTCACCTGGATGTAGATCGCTTACGAACAAAAAAAGACCATCCTATTTATTTTTGGTTGAATAAATTAGGAAAACGCATTGCTTTTCCTGTTGACGAATTTATGGAAGCATGGAACGGAGATATTTCATTCAATCAAGGAGGAACAGTCACGGTTCAGGAAACCTATATCGAATCCGTTTTTGATGAAGATTTTAATGCAACTGAAGTGAAACGCACCAAAGAAGTAAAATTGCCTGGTTTTTCATTTCTCATGACCACCAATGCAAAACAAAAAGAATTGATTTCAAAGCTCTTTTCAAAAGGAATCATGCGCAAAGAAGGAAGCAAATATTATTTTCTAACTTCTCCCCCTTTGAAATTAATCGTTAAGCCTGAATACCTCTATTTCAATGCTTCGACAAACGTGCCCAAATTAATCTATTCGAAAGGGAATTATGGGACTTGGAATTGGGAAGGAAATCAAACCCGTTTCACCCTCGACTCATTGAATCAAAAGGAAATTTTTGCTAGTATTCATCTTCCTGCATTGGGATTGTTACGCAATTCTCCCTACTGGAAAAAAATCATGAAATAGACTTATTCGGTTGCTTTCACTTTGGAAGGGACAAGCATCATGACCAATTCACCTTGAAGATATAAATTGAGTGTGACCTCAGCCCCATCATATCGAACATCACCTGCATTTAAAATCGAAATCATTTCTTTTTCACGATCCATCTTTGCCGGATCCAAGCAAGCCATTTTGGTAGAAAAAACTTGACTAAATATCATTTTATCTCCATCGTATTGTAACGATCCACCAACAGAATTACATCCTGTTTTTCCTGTAAAACGACCATTCTGAAAATCAAAAGTCATGAATAGATTTGAATTTTCAATCGAGATTCCTTTTAATTGAATTACGCGTAATTCCTTTCCTTGGAAATAATCAACCGCACTGCGATCTTCCAAATTACTTGGTTTTTCAATGGGAGAAGGCATTACCGAAGTGCCATACGGATGAATCGGGTGAATAAAATGAACTGGCACTGACTTTAATGCAAGTATTTCTTTTCCTTTGGATGACCAAATCCACAAACCATCTTCTACCTTTAATTTGAATTTTCTATTTGAAATTGCTTTTATGAATTCATTTTCCACTTGCATACGATCGTTTTCGCAAGCCATTTTGGTGCTCATAAACAAATTCGTTTTCACTTTCGTGTTTTTCTTGTTGAATTGTATAGCTCCCGAAAAACGGTTACACCCGCTTTGCCCTGAAATACGAACAAATGTAGAGTCAAACTGAAGATATAATTGATCTACACTTACCTCTTTTCCATTCAACCGAACGACATCCCAACGAACAAAATCACTCGAAGTTGGAACCACTTTCATGGAAACAATTTTATCTAACTTGTAAATATAATTGGATAAATCCGCTGGAACAGGTTTTGGCCGTTCTGTTTGAATGATATCCAAGGTGTAAACGAATCCTGCTTGATAAACAAAACCACTTATCCGATCCGAAAAAACCGACCAGGTTTTTTCACCTGGAATGCGATATTGCAAACAGGTTTTAGGAACCATCGCTTGACAATTGGTCGGCATTTCCCTAACTTCAATACGCATCGTTGTTTGCGCATAAGAAACCAAAGAAAAAAGAATCAAAAAAGAAAATAACAAACGTTTCATACCATCATTTTTCCACTAAAATACAAATTTCAGACCAGTTCAGAAAAGCAAGAGGTGTTTCGAGTCTTATCGCACACTAAAGTTTGAAGAAAAAAATGTACTTTAGCTTATTAAATTGGATTATCACTTAAAGATTGATCCACTAAGGATGAATCCATTACTTAAAAAAGCATGAAAACGATTGAGTTTACAACGGCACAACATGTAAAAATTGAATACGAAATTGCACCCGTAAGTTATCGTTTGGCTGCTAGTTTAATCGATCTTTTTGCTTTGTTGATTTACCTTTTCTTCATGTCGCTAATAATAGGTATTTCTATGTGGGGAACAAATAATGTTGGTACAATAGAATTTTGGTATTTATTTTTAGTGCGTATTCCTTGGATTTTTTACAGTCCCATCATTGAATTTTTTACCCGTGGACAAAGTTTAGGAAAATACACGATGGGTATCAGAGTGGTAAGTGTGACTGGTGAAAACGCAGGGGCGCGAGCATACATGACCCGTTGGATTTTTCGTTTGGTTGACATTTGGTTTGGTTTTGGCTCTTTGGCGATGTTGTTTGCTTCAACTTCCAAACAAGGTCAACGCTTAGGCGACACGATGGCTAACACGGTTGTTATCCGAAAAAGACCATCAACTGCTTATAATTTATCGCATGTTTTAGCGATTCGCAATGCCGATTCACATGTGCCTACTTATCCACAAGTGATTCGATTTACGGATGAAGACATGATGTTAATTAAGCGTTCACTTCGAAGAGTTGAGCAATACCCGAATTTTGAAACAAGAAAACTAATTGAAGATTTGGCCAAGAAAACAGCCGAAACACTCCATATTCCATTTGAAAAAAATCGAGCAGTTCCATTCTTAAAAACCATTTTACTCGATTACATCGTTTTAACACGTTAACTTCGCAGCATGTTAATACTCGTTCCAACACCGGTAGGTAATTTAGAAGACATTACGCTTCGCGCATTACGCATGTTGAAAGAAGCAGATTGCATTTATGCGGAAGATACACGCGTAACGAAAAAATTATTGAATCATTTTGAAATTCAAAAGACCGTTATTCCATTTCATGCACACAATGAACATAAGACCTTAGAGCATGTTGTTTCAAAAATTAAAATGAATCAACTCACTGTTCTGGTATCAGATGCTGGAACACCTGCTATTTCAGACCCAGGGTTTTTATTAGTCCGTGCATGCATTGAAGCACAAATTCCTGTTTCTTGTCTTCCTGGACCAACTGCTTTAATTCCTGCATTGGTTGGAAGTGGATTCCCATCGGATCGTTTTTGCTTTGAAGGATTTTTACCCCATAAAAAAGGACGTCAAACCAAATTTTTAGAAATCGCGGAAGAAGAACGCACTGTTGTTTTGTATGAATCTCCCCATCGTTTGGTGAAATGTCTTCAGCAAATTGAAGAATTCATGGGAGGAGACAGACGTGTGTGTGTCGTACGTGAGATTTCAAAAATTTACGAAGAATATCAACGAGGAACAGCGGAAGAAGTTCGGTTACATTACGAAAAAAATCCGCCTAAAGGAGAAATTGTTGTAATAATCGAAGGAAAAAATGCAAAAAAACGAGACTAAAGCTTGGGTTCTAAAATCTTATGGAAAAGCACAAGAGGCTTTTGAACTCAAACCAATTTCATTAAAAAAATTAGCAGAAAATGAAGTGCAAATTTCTGTTGAAGCTTTTGGTTTGAACTACGCCGACGTAATGGCTCGTTTGAAATTATACCGTGAAGCGCCACCACTTCCAGCCGTTATTGGATATGAAGTGGTCGGAAAAATTTCAGCTATCGGTGAAAAAGTAGATGCAAATTGGATGGGTAAACGAGTTGTTGCTTTCACCCGTTTTGGAGGATATGCACAAGAGGTGATTACATTCGATTATGCTGTAGCAGAAATTGGATCCCTTTCGGCAGCAGAAGCAATGGCACTTTCCACACAGTTTGTAACAGCTTATTACATGTCGTCCTATTTAACCAATATTTTCCCTGGTGATCGCGTTTTAATTCATGCGGCAGCTGGAGGAGTGGGCACAGCATTGATTCAAATGGCAAAAGCAAAAGGTGCTATTGTATATGCTAAAATTGGTTCGGATGCTAAAACTGAAATCGTTCGAAAGTTAGGTGCAGATGAAGTTATAAACTACAACGTAAAAGATTACGAAGAACAATTAAAAACAAAACTAGGTGCAAACAGATTAGATATAAGTTTTAATCCTGTTGCAGGTTCAACGTTCAAAAAAGATTGGCGGATGTTGGGCTCTGGAGGTAGATTAATTTTATTTGGTGGTTCAGAACGATCGGGTAAAAAATGGGGCCTTTTCTCCACCTTAAATTTTGTCCGAAAAATGGGAATTGTTGTTCCGATTGGATTGATGATGCGCTCCAAAAATGTACTTGGAGTAAATATGTTAAAAATAGCAGATCATCGTCCTGAAATTCTAACCCATTGTTTACGTGAAGTGGTTCGAATGCGACTCGAACAAGAAATACAAGTTGAAGTAGGAGCAAGTTTTTCGTATGAATCCTTGGCAGAAGCCCATGAATTGTTAGAATCGGGAAAATCAACAGGTAAAATTGTCATTTTTTGGTAGTAAATGAAAAACAAAGATGTACTCAAACCCTATATTCAAGCGCTAACTGCATTTCCAGATAGTGACTGTTTGGTACATTTTCTTGGCGAGAAAATAGAAATCCCACCCACATCAGAGATCCGCTTTTCAAACAATGCTACATGGAATAAAAAACTAAAAACAGTGCAAGATTCCATTCGCGAAACTGGTGTGAATCCGCTCGCGCTTGCTGGAGGCTTTTTGGTTTGGAAAAAAGACGAAAAAAGCTACACAAGTCCTTTGTTTTTAACTCCTTTAGAATCAAAAAAAACACCCTTTTCTAGTGAAATCACACTCCACTTTTCGGAAGAGAACTGGGAAATAAATCCTTATTTGGATTATTTATTTTTACAAGAAGCCAATATATCTTTGGAGGTACAACCAGGATCGCTCACGGAAATGATTGTTCAGATTGAACAAATTTTAGCGGAATTCTCTTTTCCTTGTGAGCTTGTTCACTTGAGCGGAATTGACTTATTTCATCCAGATCGTTTTGCGATTTTGCGTGACTTACGTAGTCTAGATCTGTGTGATGAATGGCAAAATCAAGTACAGTTATTTTTAGGTGAACCAACACCAATTATTCGAGAACCCATAATTTTTCCAATAGGAAACATTCTTGCTGTCGATTCTGATCAAAAACACATATTGACTCAAATTGAAAAAGAAGATTTGGTGATCCAAGGTCCTCCAGGCACTGGTAAATCGCAAATTTTAACGTTAATACTCGGTAAAATACTTCAAACTTCCCAAAATGCCTTGGTTGTTTCTGAAAAAAAATCAGCTTTGCATGTGGTACAAAAAAAACTGGAACAACTCGGGTTAAGTGATTACCTTTTGGTTTTGTCTGGAAAACAAAAAAGAAGCGAATGGTACCAACAGCTTCATCGTGTTTGGGAAAATCTAGCCTTGACATCAACTGAAAGGAAAAAAACCGTTCTTCCTGAAGCTGAAATGAGACTGAATGTATTGCAACAACGGTTGGAACGGTTGAAGCAGAAAGAACTTCTTTCAGGTGTTTCATTTTGGGAATTCAAAGAAATTACGTCCAAAGGTTCTTGGCATAAAACTCCTTGGGTTGATTTACCGATCACACTAAAAGAGTGGAAAAATCAGAAAAAATACTGGCTCGAATATTTTCCAAATGAAACGGAACGATTTTTATTAACAGCAATAAAACCAAGTATTTGGAGCAATTACAACGTATTTTCCGATGACCTTCGTTATCTCGCAAAAGAATTAGAAAAAATCTTAACAAGGCTACATATCAACACCTTGCAGGATTTTGAAAATCGATTAGCGCAACAGGTGTTTTTGTCTCTTTATGAACACAGCTTTTTTATTCAATATCCATGGATTCAACAAGAAAAAAAACAGCTTAAATGGAAAAAAATCACACAACGTTGGAATCAATTTATGTTGGAATGGGAAACCGTTCAACGTTATAAATCCGTTTGGAAAATAGAACCTAGTTTGCTTCAAATCGAAAATTGGCTCAACAACCCACCAACAAATTTCTGGACAAGAATTAAGCAAAAGAAACAAATTCAAGCGTATTTACATCCAACCATTCCTTTTTCTATTTCACATTTAGAAGATTGGAAAAAATACTTAATCCTTGAAAATCAGCGAAAAAAATTATTGACTGATTATGCAGCGTTTCAGATTCAACAGCCTGAAATTGAAAACGCCCCGATTCAGCATTTTATTTCAAATTGGTCCAATCATGCTTCTAGATTACATGAAATATCACATCTTTCAGAAGAGATTAAAGACGAACTGAACAATAACAAAGATTTAAAAACCTGTCTAAACACATTAAAGAACGTAATCAATTACGATCAAAAGTTAAATCTAGTCGAATTTTGTCAACAATTATGTTCGGAATCGTTTAAACAACTTGTTTCAAAGCAATCTTTATGGGAAAAAATCGGCTCGAATGGTCTTCAAATACTGGCTTATGCGAATGACTTGGAAGATGCAGAGAACTATGTAATCAAATCAAACTGGATAAAACTGGAAGGTCAATTCCCAGATTTAGTTCATTGGTCTGGAGCAAAACTCTTGGAACAAATAGAAGCAATTGAACAAGCCATTGAACGGGAACAAAAAGCAACAATCGAAGAAATTCATGCGTTGAAATGTAGACAATTCCACGCATACCATGAATTGCTTCGTGCCAACCCTGCGAAACTAAATGCAGAACAACGAGAAAAAAGAATTCAACTTAAAAAAGGAAAAGCAATTTTGATCAAGCAATTTTCAAAATCGCGCAACCACTTGCATTTTCGCGAATTAATCCAATCGGATGCCCGTTTATGGATAGAAACAATCTGTCCAATATGGTTAGCAACGCCCGCAGAAGTTTCCAAACAAATTCCATTTGAAACAAATTATTTTGACTGGTGTTTGGTGGATGAAGCAAGTCAAATTCCGGTTCCCCACATTCTCGGATCCTTACAACGAAGTAAACGAATTGTGATCGCAGGAGATGAACAACAAATGCCTCCAAGTTCTTATTTTAATCACATTCAACTCGGACACGACGTTCTACATCAAGCAAAATTTCACTTAAATTCTTGCTTTTTACACCATCATTATCGCAGTGAACATTCTGCACTAATCGCGTTTTCGAACACCTATTTTTACGATAAAAAACTGCTTGTTTTTCCATCTGCGAAACATGCTCAAAAACCACTCAATTGGCATTTTATCGAAAATGGCATTTACGAAGCAGGGACTAATCACCCAGAAGCTCAAGCGATTGCAACATGGATCGAAACACATATCAATCGAGTTAAATCATTGGGTGTGGTTGCATTTTCTGAAAAACAGAGCAAGCTAATTTGGAGTAAACTTTCCCCAAAAACACAATTTCTTTTTGAGCAAAAAATAGAAGAAAATGACTTTTTCTTTCGTCCGTTGGAACAAATACAAGGAGACGAATGCGGAATTTTACTAATTAGTTTGGGTTATGGAAAAAATCCAAGTGGAAAATTTGAATTAAGAATGGGCCCAATCAATTCGAGTCAAGGAGCGAAAAGATTGAACGTCCTTTTCAGTAGAGCGCAACAAGAAATCCATTTTTTCTCATCGGTCAAAGCGGAAGATTTCCCACCGACAAACAATGAATCTATCGAACTGTTGAAACGTTATGTGATGAATCTTGAAAATTCAACTGAAAATAGTTTAATAAAATTCCCATACAACATTGACCCTGAAATCAATGGAAATCAAATCACAATACATCAAATTGAAAACCAAATACCAAATGCACAGGCTCTATTTACATTTATTTCAACTTTAAAAAATCGAGGTTGGAAAATGAATTTTTCTTAAAATCAAAATTAATTAGATTCCAAAAGTTGACGTCTATGAGAAAAAAAGGCGTGATTATCTAACAGTTGAAAAAGTTAGCGTACCTTTGCAGGGCAGATTTGAAAATGGATAAACCAAAAAAAATAGCAGTAATTGGAGGAGGAAGTTGGGCAACAGCATTGGTGAAAATCCTATGTAACAACCTTACATCGGTAAACTGGTGGATGCGAAGTGACGGACAAGTTGCTCACATTCTGAAATATCGTCACAATCCACGATACCTGCAATCTGTGGAATTTGATTTGAATAAAATCAATGTTTCCACCAATTTAGAAGAAATTATCGAACCCGCAGATATAGTCATCATAGCCACACCATCTGCTTTTTTATACAAATTGTTCGAGCACATTTCACCCAAATTATTTGAAGGGAAAGCAGTTTTTTCAGCTGTAAAAGGAATCGTTCCTGAATACAACGCCATTCCAGCAAGATACATTCACAAAACATTTCAAACTCCTTATTCTAAAATTGGGATTATTTGTGGTCCTTGTCACGCGGAAGAAGTTGCATTGGAACGTTTATCGTACCTCACTATTGCTTGTCAAGACGAAGGAATTGCAGACACAATGGCTGATTTGTTAGCATGTAGGTACATCAAAACAACCGTTTCAGATGATTTATTTGGAACAGAACTTTCTGCTATTCTAAAAAATGTGTATTCCATCGCTTCGGGAATTTGTGCGGGATTGGGATATGGCGATAATTTTCAAGCCGTATTGATATCCAATGCAATACAAGAAATAGAAAATTTTATTGACGAAGTTAGCCCGATTCACCGAGATGTGAAATCAAGTGCTTACTTAGGTGATTTGTTGGTTACTGCTTATTCCAAATTTTCTCGCAATCGCACCTTTGGTTTTATGATTGGAAAAGGATATTCGGTAAAAACAGCACAATTGGAGATGGATATGATAGCAGAAGGATATTTTGCTGTAAAAAGTGTCGTTGAAATCAACAAAAAATTCCAAGTCGAAATGCCGATCGTTGAAGCGGTATATAATATTCTGTATGAACGTATTTCACCTGTAATAGAAATGCGTATCTTGACAGACAAATTGAGTTAATCATCCAAAAATCGAATTAAAGTGTCCAGTAAAAAAGTCTCATTAGCCGATATAGCTTCGAGTCTCGGAATATCGAAGTCAACCGTTTCATTTGTATTAAATGACAAAGGAGATCAATATAATATTAGTCCCGAAACACAAAAAGCCATTCGCGAAAAAGCCAAAGAACTCAACTATGTTCCTAATTTTTTTGCTAAAAGTTTGCGTGAAGGGAAAACAAAAACAGTTGGATTAGTTGTTCCAGATATCACCAAACCACTTTATGCGGGTTTGAGTAAAATGATTCAACAAGAATTGTTTACAAAAGGATATAATGTATTCATTGTCAACACGAATGACGATCCTAGTTTGGAGATTGAATTGGTGGAAGAATTGATTAATCGCTCGATTGACGGAATGATTATTGTTCACTGTAACGAAGTGGCTCCATTACAACCTTTGCTTGATAACACGCCAATTCCAGTGGTTTTCATGGATCGCATTGCGGATGAATTTGGTGATTTTGTAGGAATTGATTACTACAAAGAAGCGCATGAATTGGTGAGTAAATTTTCTTCGAAACCAAAAAAACTTGCAGTTGTTCACCATGAAACAAATGCACACTCGGTGCAGGCAAGAATTAATGGTGTAAGTAAGGCAGCACAAGAAGCTGGAATCTCATTTGAGCTATTAACAAGTCGTGAACTAGTAAAATCCAATCCGATTCAAGCTGGATATGATGCCGTATTGAGCATCGATTCAACTGCAACATTGCAATGTTTGGATTTAATTCAATCGTATAAAATTCAAGTTCCGAATGAGTTGAAAGTTTTGTCATTTGAAGATGACTTAGCTTTTGCATATACAAATCCGAGTATTTCGGCGCTACGTCAGCCAATTCATGAAATAGGAATGCATACAGTTTCTCAGTTGATGAAACGCTTGGAAGCAGAACAAAAAAGAGGCAATCATTTGTTTTTGAATTGTGTTTTTAATGAACGAAGTTCGCATTAAGAAATCAAATAAATAATTTGTAAAGCTGTTCCTCGTTGAAGAACAGCTTTTTTTGTCTAAGAAAAAATCGCACCTTTGTTTGTCAAAGGCAAATAATATTTCGCATGATTGAAGAAGAGTATATTCGATTAATTTTTGGATTAAAATTGAAACAAATAAGGACAGATCGAAATCTATCTTTGTTTGGCTTGTCAAAAATTACGGGACTTTCAAAATCATACCTGAATGAAATTGAAAAAGGAAAAAAATATCCTAAAAGAGACAAGATTCTTCTCCTTTCAGAAGCATTAGAAACAACGTATGATCATTTGGTTTCACTGAAATTGGATAAAAATCTAGCTCCCATAGGGGAAATTTTACAGTCTCGAATTTTGAAGGAAATTCCATTAGAATTATTTGGAATTCGCGAAGCAGATTTAATTGATATCATCGCAGAAGCACCTTTAAAAGTAAATGCATTCATATCGACATTAATTGAAATATCAAAACAATACAATGTACGAAGAGAAAACTTCTATTTGGCGGCTTTGCGATCATACCAAGAGGCGAATAACAATTATTTTGACTGGGTAGAACAAGAAGCTGTTAATTTCTCAAAAGCGTATTCTATCTCTACAAATCACAAATTGACAGCACAAGAACTGGAAGATATTTTGATTGAAGAATATGGATACACGATTAACAACGATGAATTGGAACAACACAAAGAATTATCCAATTTGCGTTCTGTATTTGTACCATCGACCAAAACATTGCTCATATCGAAAGAAACAGATGAATCGCAAAGAGCATTTATTTACGCAAAAGAAATCGCATACAATTACTTACAGATTACTGACCGATTGTATACTTTTTCATGGATTAAATTTGAAACGTTTGACCAAGTTTTGAATAATTTCTATGCCAGTTATTTTGCTGGAGCATTGATGATTCCACGTAAAAGACTTGTTGCAGAAATGAAGCAATTCTTTGAGAAAAAAGAATTTGATTCACAGGAATTAGAAAAAATAATTTACCAGTTTACCGATTCACCAGAAACATTTTACCAACGGTTGACTAACATTTTACCCAAAGATTTTGGCTTGAAAAGTTTGTTTTTTCTCCGAATGCGTCACAAACCAGAGCGAAATTCATTTCAACTAACAAAAGAATTGCATATCACAACAACGCATGAACCTCATGGTAATGAAAACCATCAGCAGCATTGCCGACGTTGGATTGCTATTAAAAATGTTGCTCAATTACCAAAAACAAACTTGGATCATTTGATAGATGTACAAATTTCTCATTTCAATCGATCTGAAAACAACTATTTGGTTTTATGTTCGGCAACAAAAGACCCCATCCGAGGTGGATATTATCGCAGTATCGCGTTGGGAATTCATGTGAATGCAGCAGCTCAAAACAAAATTCAATTTCTACAAGATGAAGCGATTCCAAAAAGTACTGTAGGTGTTACTTGTGAAACTTGTTCGATTTTAGACTGTACGGATCGCGTAGCTCCTCCGAGTATATTAGAACGTGAGCAACGATTTCAAGAAACAGACCGTGTTGTGGATGAACTGATGTCGAAATTCGGCAAAGAATGAATTTATTCTATTACGAAAATAATTTCTTGAAAATTAACGGATTACCAATTTAGGTAAATATAAAAATGAAATAAACTACAAAAGCCCGAAAAAATCCGGGCTTCTGTAAATCAATAACTCCTAAAAACTTCACATAGTCTCTCTAATACCTAACCTAACAGTAAACTTCAAAAACTGCTTTTCAACTATGCTCACATTACTGAAACATTTGTAGTAGTAGTTCCAATGATGGTGTATACAAATATACTATGAACACATAGGGATAAATAGGGGGCTAGCCCCTCAATTTGGACGAAAAACAAAAAAAGTGCACCCGAAAATGCACTTTTTACCTGTTTTTGATCCTTTTTATAAAGCATTTGAAACAATTTCATCCACAATTTGAGGATCTAATAATGTAGAAGTATCCCCTAAGCTAGAAACATCGCCTTCCGCCACTTTGCGTAAAATTCGTCTCATAATTTTTCCTGATCGTGTTTTTGGCAAACCAGAGACAAATTGAATTTTTTCTGGAACAGCAATTTTTCCTATTTCTGCAACCACCGATTCGACCACTTCACCACGCGCCATTGCTAGGTCTTCTGGTGCACTATCACATACCACAAAAGCATAAATCGATTGACCTTTCACTGGGTGAGGATAACCAACAACAGCAGATTCAATCACCATTTTATTTGTGTTGATCGCATTTTCGATTTCTGCTGTACCAAAACGATGACCAGATACATTGATTACATCATCAATTCTTCCGATGATACGATACATGCCCGATTCGTCCCGTTTAGCACCGTCTCCAGTAAAATAATAACCATTGTAATGAGAAAAATAAGTTACACGGCAACGCTCATGATCCCCGAAAGTAGTGCGTAACATGGAAGGCCATGGATGTTTGATACACAAATAACCTTCAATATTTGCTTCTTGGATTTCATTTCCTTCTTGATCCAATAACACCGGTTGAACACCAGGTAAAGGATACCCTGCATAGGTTGGTTTCATAGGAGAAATCGAACCTATTCCAGAAATCATGATTCCTCCCGTTTCCGTTTGCCACCAATTGTCAACAACTGGGCATTTCTCTTTTCCAACATGCAAATAATACCATTTCCAAGCTTCTTCATTAATTGGTTCACCTACAGAACCGATTACTTTCAACGAATCTAAGCTATAAGATAAAACATGATCTTCCCCATACGCCATCAAAGAACGGATAGCAGTTGGAGCGGTCAAGAATTGATTCACACCATGCTTATCTATTACTTGCCAAAAACGACCTGCATCTGGATAAGTAGGAATTCCTTCAAACATCACAGTTGTTGCACCCGATAAAAGCGGTCCATAAATGATGTACGAGTGACCAGTAATCCAGCCAACATCTGCAGTACACCAATAAATATCAGATTCATCATATTGATATACATTTTGAAAAGTGTATGCCGTATAAACCATATAACCTCCGCAAGTATGCACCACCCCTTTTGGTTTTCCTGTAGAACCCGAAGTGTATAAAATAAATAACATATCTTCCGCATCCATTGGTTCAGCAGGGCAAACTTTGGATTCACCTTGGATGACATCGTGCCACCACAAATCTCTACCTTCTTTCATGTGAGGCAACCAACCTAAGCAATCAAAAACGATTACTTTCTCAACTGACGCACACATTTCAAGAGCTTCATCCACTACTCGTTTGAGTGGAATTTGTTTTGCACCCCGATTCAAACCATCTGCTGTTATAATCATTTTAGCTTCCGCATCATTAACACGGTCAGCTACAGCATTTGCAGAGAATCCAGCAAAGATTACAGAATGAACTGCACCAATGCGCGCGCAAGCTAGAACAGCAACCGTTAGTTCAGGAATCATCGGCATGTAGATACAAACACGATCTCCTTTTTGAACCCCTTGTGATTTTAATGAATTAGCGAACTGACATACCAAATCATGTAATTCGCGGTAAGTATAGCGAATAAAGCGTTGTTTCGGGTCATTGGGTTCCCAGATTAGTGCCAATTTATTTCCTCTTTTTGCTAAGTGACGATCCAACACATTTTCGGTAATATTCAATTTAGCCCCTTTGAACCATTCGATTTTCGGTTCGTCAAAATTCCATTCAAGGACAGAGTCCCATTTTTTCATCCATTGAAATTCTTCGGCTATTTCGCCCCAAAATCCTGCAGGATCCTCAACACTTTGCTTGTATTTCTCTTGATATTCATCAAAACTTTTAATTTGTAACTTATTCATATTCTTTGTTTTTGGTTTTATTCAATTAATTTTTTTATTTCGAGCATAATTTGTTTCGTACTAAAAGGCTTCGTGATATAACTGTTTGCTCCTTCCGCTAAACCACGTTCAATATCCTCCCTTCGTGATTTGGCTGAAAGGAAAATAATTTTTGTATCTGCTAAATCTGAGTTGGATCGAATTTGACGACAAACCTCAAAACCATCCACATCGGGCATCATAATATCCAAGAGCACCAAATCCGGTTTTTCGTTCATTGCTAGGATTAATGCTTCTGTTCCATTTCGAGCAATGAAAGGAATATAGCCATTTTTTCTAACCAAATAATCGAGGGAAAGGACAATGTTTGGTTCATCGTCTACAATGAGTATTTTTTTACTTTTCTGCTGCATTTTATCCTTGATTTATAGGTAATGTAAATGAGAATTTAGCTCCATGGGGGGTGTTTTCTTCCACCCAAATTTTTCCGTCATGAAGTTGTATAATTTTTTTAGAAATCGCCAATCCTAGGCCGCTTCCTTTGGGTTTTCGAATGGTTTGATTTTTAGCTTGAAAGAACTTTTCAAAGATAATTTGATTCATTTCCTGTTTAACACCCAAACCATTGTCTAATACATCCACTTGTATTGAAAAATCCAATTGATATACATTCAGCCAAATTTCACCATTTTCACGATCACAATATTTAACTGCATTTGCTAATAAATTAAGAACAACTTGTGTAATTCGATCGACATCTAACTGAATCGGCGGAATCGTGTTTTGAATATTCAAATGAAATTGAATTCCATTTTTTCGAAACACTTCCTCCATAGCATTTGTACAATCACGAAGTAAATCCTGAAAATCGATTTGTTCTATCACAAGCTGATGTTTGCCTGATTCAAAATTCTCCAAATCCAACACTTGAGAAATCAGTCTCGTCATCCGATTCGATTCTTTTTCGATTGTATTTAAAAATTCTTTACGCGTTTCATCTGGTACCTCGTCGTCTTCAGCTAAAATTTCAGTAAGTGCCTTGATGCTTGTGAGTGGAGTTCTTAATTCGTGTGTTACGGTATACAAAAATTCATCTTTGAGCATATCCGTTTCTTTCAATTTTTTGTTCGCCAATCGCAATGCTTCCGATATCCGCTTTAATTCTTGCGACGTTTTGTTTAATTCATGGTTTAGTAGGATTAACTTTTGAGATTCTTCCAAAATATCTACTACATCCTCCATCGAAAGTTGATCTTCTTTTGAAACAGATGAAACCAAAATCCGTGCTGAGGACGAACCAATCATGTTGCTTAATAATTTTTCCACGTGGTGAACCAATCTAGGATCATTCAATTCCCCTTCTTCATTCAGATTAATTTTATTTTTTTCTGCAAAGGTGATCAATTCGTATTTGGCTCTTTGTTCTCCTAAAAAACGACCTAAAAGTGATTGAATATCCATAAGCATCACACGTCCTTTCCAAACTACACGTGAGTCAATAGTTTCAGAATAATTATAAATATGGACAAAAATTTCTGCTTGATTTCGCTCCAAGTGACTTTGTTTCGTGAACAGAGACACCGAAATATAAAGCGATAAATTGACAAACATGGACCAGAAAAACACGGAAGTTATCACCGATCCCGGATTGGAATCAATGGATTGAGAGACAAAATACATGTAATCATTGGACAATTGGTTTCCGAACAAAGTTGGAAGGACTAAAAAGAAAAACCAAATTAAAAACCCACCAAAAATTCCTGCAATGACCCCCCGTTCGTTTCCATGTCGCCAAAAAATTCCGCCTAAAATGGCTGGCGAAAACTGTGCAACAGCAATGAAAGAAACCAACCCGATGGAAATCAATGAATATTCGATTGCGACAAATTTGTAGTAAAAATAAGCTGCCAACAAAACCAATAAAATACTGATTCGACGGAAAAAAACGGGAATTTTATGGTCTTTCCCTTTAAACCGTTTTAAAACAAATGGACGATCGATAAAAGATGGAATTAGAATCGAATTAGCAACCATTTTACTGATGGCGTGCGTTGAAACGATAATCATTCCACTTGCAGCGGAAAAACCACCGAGTAAAACCAACAAGGCCATCCAACCATGATTATGCATCAATGGCAAAGCCAACATATAGGTATCTTTGTTGATGTTTGTACCAGCAAAAAAATGATTTCCTGCAATAGCAATCGGAATAACAAACAAATTAATCAAGACCAAATACAAAGGAAACATCCAAATGGCTTTTTTCAGTTGGTCTTCATTTTGGATGGAAAAAACGCCCACTTCAAATTGTCTTGGCAGGAAAAAGAAAGCTAATCCGGAGAGAATCATCATTCCAAACCACTGTGAATAACTATCCGCTTCGTTTATTTTTAGTCCCTTTTCTGGTAATAATTGATAAACTTCACTTTGATCAGAAAAGATATAATAACAAATGTAAATTCCAAAAACAATGAAAACGACGAGTTTCACAATCGACTCAAATGCAATTGCACCTATCAAGCCTTTATCTCGTGAATGTTCTTGTAAATGTCGTGTTGTGAATAAGACTAAAAACAAGCCTAAACCGACTGAAATAACAAGTGCAATATCAACATAACCACCAAACAAAGTTCGTGTAACTGTTTTGCTGTCCCACGAAATGCATGTTTCCACACCCCGTTCAATACCCGTAATTTGCAAAGCAATATAGGGAATAATACCAACAAGGAGTAAAACGGTAACCAAGCGATTTAGAAAGATACTTTTGTTGTAGCGTGTTGAAATAAAATCAGCCATGGATGAAATCCCTTGTGCACGAGAAATACGAATAATTTTTCGGTAAACAATCCACAGAAAAGGAGTAGCAACGATCGGACCTAGATAAATGGTTAAAAACTCGATACTATACGTAGAGGCAGCGCCAACACTTCCAAAAAAAGTCCAAGCAGAACAATAAACAGCTAATGTGAGTGCATAAATCGGAGCACTGCTTCCAATTCGTTTTCGCCATTTTTTGGATAAATCGATCTTATAAGCAATTCCAAAAAGCAATGCTAAATACAAGATTAATGCTATAAAAATCGATCCACCAAACATACGTTTCTTATTTATCTTTCTTGTAAAGGAAGTACCCAGAAAGTGAAATTAGTAAAGCGATTAGACACAAATAAATCAAAACAAAAGGAAAACCTGCAACTTGAATATCTTTGAAATAAGCCAACATTGGATAGTTGATCATCACAAGAGACAAAATTCCCAAAAAAAGATATAAAGTCGTATGTTTTTTCTTATTCATTTTTAATTCTTTATCTGACAACGAAAGAAACGAGAATGAGGCTATTTCTTTTTTTAGCAAACAGCCTCATTCAAATATACAATTAATTTTTCCTTAATCCTCTTCTTCCAAATCTTCAATATTTTCATACTCCCCTTTCACCGAATACATACCAAAACGGAGTAGACCGAGTGCTACGGGAATAAAAATAAAGAGGATAATTCCCCATTGTAAGGACGTATTTAAGCGTTCTGTTCCTGCTGGAGCTTGCGCTATTTTTTCAATCATTTGCATGGTTAGTAATACCACTGAAGTTGGTGCAACCACGATCCAAATAATTCCTAATATCATTCTAATTGCTTTCATATTTCAATTTTTTTTAACTAAAATCAATCTTATCTTTTGTGAGTATTTGCACTCAAATAAACCGAACCAATGATGAAACAAATGGCAGCAATACCAATTGGATACCAAAGTCCTGACAATGGTGTCGTGCCTGGATAACTAATAATTAATGTAGAAATAAAAGGTACTAAGCCTCCAAAAACACCATTCCCGATGTGATATGGTAAAGACATGGAAGTATAACGGATTTTGGTTGGGAATAATTCCACTAAGAAAGCAGCGATTGGACCATAGACCATCGTTACCAAAATGATTTGGAAAAAGACTAAAAACACAAATTTCCAAAAAGTTCCTTGATCCAAGGTTTTATCTTTCAACACAATGGTTTCGATAGGAGCAACGGAATTATCAGCAGAAAATGTAGTTGTTTTCACTTCTTTGTAAGTTGCACCACTGTTTAAGGTTTTTAAGGTAGTTTCCGTAATCACAGAGTCTTTACCATTTGCAGCTAATCCTTTCACTATTTCTGTTTCTCCAGTCGATTTTAACTCCGTTTTTTCAAACTTAGCAAAATCTGTACTATCCAAAAAGTTTTGATAAATCGGTCTGTAAAGTAAAACCCCTAACAGCATTCCCGTCATCATGATCCATTTACGTCCAATTTTATCACTCAAAGCGCCGAAAACAACAAAGAATGGTGTCCCAAATGCAATTGCCCAAAGTAAAATATAACGCGAATCATTGAAATCGACTTTACAGGTATTTTCTATAAATGATTGCGCATAAAATTGTCCTGTATACCAAATCACTCCCTGACCCATTGCAGCACCAAATAATGCCAATAACACCATTTTGAAATTTGCTTTTTTGCTAAAGCTATCACGCAACGGATTTTTAGACACTTTTCCTTCTGATTTCAATTTGGTAAACTCAGGTGATTCATGCATTTTCATTCGAATGTAGATGGAAACAACCACGAGTAAGATCGAAACCAAAAATGGAATTCTCCAGCCCCAATCTGAGAAAGTTTCATTACCAAGCAAGTTTTTGGTCATTACAATGACACCTAAAGAAATAAAAAGACCAAGTGTAGCAGTAGTTTGAATCCAACTGGTGAAAAAACCGCGTTTACCATGAGGAGCATGTTCTGCTACATACGTAGCCGCACCACCATATTCTCCCCCTAAAGCTAAACCTTGTACCAAACGAAGAATTAAAACTAAAATGGGAGCAGCATAACCAATGGTTTCATACGAAGGAATCAATCCGATTAAAAAGGTTGATCCACCCATTAATACAAGAGTAAGTAAGAAAGTATACTTACGACCAATTAAATCTCCTAAACGGCCAAATACCAAGGCTCCGAAAGGACGGACAATAAATCCTGCAGCGAAAATCGCCAGGGTGTTAATTAATGCGGAAGCACCTGCATCCGATGGGAATAACTTAGAACCAATAATGGTTGCTAAACTTCCGAAAATGTAAAAGTCATACCATTCGATCAACGTTCCCAAGGAGGAAGCACCGATTACTTTTACAACATTGTTTTTAGCTTCTGTACTCATAGTGTTGTTTTATTTTTGATTTTAGCTTGTTTATAAATAAATCATCCATTGAAGTGTCAATTCACTTCGGTTTTTCAACTCATTTGGATTTGTTGCATCTGGTCTATTTCGGTAGTTGATTGTCCATTTAGAATGATGTCCTGCTAGATAAAAATTAATTCCAGCATCCGTAACATGAATTGGTACGATTTCGTCAGCCGCATTTCGGTATCCACTAAAGCGAGAATAGGAATGAGCTATATAGGGTTGAATACGCATTTTCTTTGTAAAATCGGGAAGTAAATATCCTAATTGCCCATAGGTAATTGAACCTGTACCGATGGTTGGCACCGCATTTCCACGATGAGTACCTCCACCGGTAACTGGATTCAAGATTCCGATTGTCCGCAAATAATTCGGCCCGAAATCGTAACTATAATATACTCCATAAAACGTAACAGCATCTTTCCGTTCTTTGCTAAGAGGCAAATCCAAAAAAACATCCGCAGAAAGAAGTGTTTGGTTGTGATTCAAGGTGTCTCCAGATTGAGAACGATACCACATGGCATCTTTTTGGTGTTGAAAACCAAATCCAACATTTAATACTTTTTTAGATCCCAAATAGGTTCCAACTAAGAAAGGCAATAAGTTACTTTCTTTATCAAAAAACTGATAAAATGCATAACCCGCATAATTAAAGTTGGTCGCTTTTGGATTGTAATCAGAAATATTGGTTGCAATAGCCATGGTTTCATTGGCTTGAAAAGGATCATTCATCGAAAGACGGTAATCGATTTTTCCAATCTGACCTTTAGCGAAAACACCTAAATAGCGAGCAAACTGATCGGATTTATCAATGTTTGCCCAGTTAAAAATCGGGGCATCGATGGTCATAAAGTTGAGTGTTGAAGCACTAGTAATTCGCGAAATACCATTCCAATAGTGCAAACCAGCACCGATATTTAAGTAAGATTTATAAATTTTATAATCCAAATAGACATCGTGCATAAAAAGTTGAGGTTTTTTTCCGTTTGCTGCATTCAAACCTCCACTCACAGCACTTTGATTGTTGATTCCAAAGTGGGTTAAGATTAGAAATTTATCAGAAAGTTGGGCATACGTCAAAAAGCGAGATCTGCGAAGACTGATATCATACGAAGTAGATTGACTTTCACCGGACATCGTACTTCCTGTATTGTTTTCATTGGCGCGAAGCCAGACCTGATGCCAATTAATCATACGAAAATAGCGGGAACCATCTTCGCTCAATTTCACTTTTAATCCAATGTCGTAGTTGGGATAACCTTGCGCTTGACTGTACTGATGGAAACTTAATCCAGTCATACAAACAAGAAGATGTATTAATCTCGTTTTCATAGCGTTTTGTTTTTCGTTTTTGGTGTTTTCGTTTGGGCTAAGTGATGAAAAAACCCTAAAACAACAAAAAGCTATGTATATTTTTGTTAAGTATATCGTTATTCTTTAAAACGATCCCACTTAATAAGCATAAATTTATCCCCTACTTCTGTCAAAATCATTCCTTTACCAATTGTATTCTCTTTGTTTGAGAAGTATTCAAGTAACTCGGATTGCGTCAAAATTCGGTAACTTGGGTGATAGGTTGTGTTTATAGGACGTTGAATTCCGTGTTTTTTAACCCAATTGGAAACCGTAACATGACTAACTCCAAGGATCCGTTCGATTTCTCTAAAACTAACCCCTTCTAAATAAAGTTGTAATGCTTTCACAACAAAATAATTATCAATCTCTTTCCCTAATTTATCAACGGAAAAATGGTACGAACATTGTTTACAACGATAGCGTTGTCTGTCGGCAACAACCCCACTTTTGACAACACTTTCAGAGCCGCATTTTGGACATTTTTTGTTGAATCGCATAAAAAAGACATTAATTTTGCAAATATATATCAATTTTGCAAAAAAGTAAAAATAGGACAAATAAAAACGCCTCCCGATAATGAGAGACGTTTTTCCATCTTAAATGTGTAGTAGTAGTTTACATCTTGTTAATGCGTTTTAATTGAGATGACCCATTGTCTGCTTCCAATAAAAGCAAGTACAAACCTGAATCAAACACAGCAAAATCAATCTGTAGTTGATGGTGAACATGATTAAATTCGTTTAATTTTCTTCCTTGAGCATCCATTAAAATCACTTTATTTAACGGTTGATCTGTTTTCACAAGTAACTGATTGGTAACTGGATTTGGAAAAACTGATGCTGAAAAAGTCAGTTCAGAGACACTTGCCGGATTGTTGTGTACCAAATCATAACGTTGATTTTCCAGTACACCGTGTATCAAATCCACTTGTCCTTTGGTAAAACTATTTTGGCATTCTTCTGATGAATAATCCATGTAATTTTCAACCATATCAGGCAAATCACCGTAAGTCAAAATGTTGTCTACACAGGTATTTTTCGTGATATTACAATCAAAATCGGATTGATCATCCGCATTCGGAGTGTCATCAATTCCATCTTCTTGCGTGCAATCTCCATCTCCCCAAATGTGACGCAAACCGAGGTAATGCCCCACTTCATGGGTAACTGTTCTTCCACGAACAACCATGGGCTGACCTGTTCCGACATCTAGTGGATTTGGATTATTTCTACCAAAACATTGATATTGGATCACCACTCCATCACTCAAATTCGGCGTTGAACCCGCTGGCCAATTCGGCAAACCAGCTGGTGGCGTTGCATATCCCAACAGAGACGTTGATTCTTGACCCAAAATATTGATTGACATGTTACACACCCAAATATTCAAATAACGTGTTTGATCCCATGGATCATGTCCACCATTCGCTGTTGATTTCACTTTTTCTAAATCGGTGAAACTTCCACCGAAAATGGCAAAACTTCCAAAACTAGCTGTCGCTGTTTGTGTGCGGGTAATTCCAGTAGTTGGATTTCCACTTGGGTCAATGGTTGCTAAGCGAAAATGGATTTTTGGATTTCCAGCAATGGGATGAAAATCGGTGCGTAAATTTACGGTATCCGCATTCAATCGTCCAAAATCTTCATTCAAGACTTTAAGTTGATCTAAAATAACCGAATCCGCTAGGTTTTGATTGGCTGTATTGTAAACAACATGAACAACAACAGGAATCACATATTCAGCATCCGATTTCATAATTTGACCGGAAGCCCATTGTTTTGCTAATTGAAATTGTTGATTCACCTGATCGGAGAAACCAGGTGTTAATTGATTTTGATATTCAATCGCCTCTTTGGATAAACAGCGGTGAACTTGCTGACCAAAAGCAAAGATTGAAGAAGTAAAAACAAGTGCAGAGAGTACAGTTTTCATTTCGTAGTTTTTTCCAAATATTGAAAATGTATCGTTTTCATCCTACTCAAAAAAGTATGAATGGTAATTGGAGTGGGATGAGCGGACGCACTGAACGTCCTCCCTCACCAAAACTCCCTGCACCCGCCTATCGGAAATGTCTCTTAGCTTCGAAGCGACGTTTCGAGAGCAAGCGCACGCGGAAAGAGGATATTGTTTTCCAAGTGAATATGCATGTGTAAATCGCGTTCAAACTCTGCCAAGCGCTGGAAGGTAAGCAGGTACGTCGTACAAGCATCCGCTGGTGCTCGATACCCATTGGTGAGCACAGACATTGCCCGGAAACGCTCGCCCTCCTGGTTGTGGTCATCGTGCATCGCGGCGATGGGATGTTCCACAAAACCATGGGTTGCTTCCTTCTTTCCAAGCATTCGCTGGATGTACGGGAACAAGACCAATTCCTCCTTTTTCATGTGTACCGCTAAGTCACCCGCCGACTGCAAAAACAAGCGCTCAAGCTCAATCAATTCGGGGTGTTTAGCTCCGTGCACAGCAACGATTTTGGCCAGAGATGCCTTGATTTCCTGCGAGCGTTCCTCGACATACCGGTGATGTTTCTTTACAATGTAGTCCACCAATAGATCCAAGGGCCAGTCGCGAAAGTCCATCGTCGTTTGCTGCTCGGATTTCATCGCCACTTGGAGCTCTGCCAGCAGTTGACGTTCGTTTTCCGGCGTTAGCACCTCCGACAACGGTCTATTTCCTTGGCAGCAGAAATCGATTTGGTAGTTGGAAAAAACCTTCGCGACGTCCGGATGCTCGGCAACGAGTTGACCGATGATGCTCGTTTTTAATTCGTTCATATTCGTGTGTTTATAGATGTGATACTCCCTTTGATTCATTGGCGATTACACCGACGAAAGTCCGCGCAGGTAGGCTACCCCGAACCAGACGAGGAACACCACTTTCACCAGCTCGCACCCCACATAATACACGTGGTGGAGCGATTTTTCCACCATCTGCCCCTCGATGTGCAAGGCAGCGCGGTGATCTAGCACCGGCAGTAGCCAAACCGTTTGCAACAGCAAAATTACCAACGGAATGAGCAACAAGCGGTCGGAACTGCCCAAGGGGAATCCCTGGCGAAGCAAGGGAACGAGTAGCGCTATGGCCAAGACCCATTCTACCTTGTTCAGCGCGCCAAAAACCAGTCGACCGATGCCTAAACCGAGCGGAAGCGTAATACCGGGCGCCCGAAACTTCAGCCAAGCTTCCATGAAACTAATCGCGCCGACAAAACCGAGCCACAAGAAGGTGATCGCTACAGCGCTCGCAGGATTGATTTTCATAGGACTGGAGTTTGATGATGCTCACGGATATAGGCAATCTTGTACGAAAACATTTCTGCCATGCGAGCGCCTTGCCACTTCGCCCGTTCTGCCTTTTCGCCCTCAAACAGTGCGTCAACCGTGTGGTTGAACACCGCCATCCAATGCTCAAAGTGTACATGGGCCACTGGAAGGTTCGCGTGAGGTGCGAATGGACTACCAGAATAGGTGTGTTGATCGAGTAAAACCGTTTGCCAAAAACGCACCATCTTCTCCAGGTGCTCGTCCCAGCGATCTTGAATCTTGGCTTCAAAAATGGGTCCAAGTGTCAGATCCTGTCTAACCTCAGCATAAAACGAATGCACCAAGCGTTCGATGTCAGCTAGTTCTGTAATGTCTTTTTTCATTGTCAAAAAATCAAGTGGTACATAATCAGCAACAGATTGGTGACAGCGCTTACATACAGTAAGCCCAAACACCATTTTGCCGGTCCTTGGGCAATGAATGCTGCGTTGGAGGCCATGGTCACACTAGCGCAAATACCAAGCGAGATGTAATCATCCGCGCGCAGACTGAGCATCGCTGCAATCGAACCCCAGCAGCTCTGAGCCGTTAGGTATACCGTCATCCAACCAAATCTTCCGCGTTCAAACTGATCTGCTTGGCGATCAAACCATGTTTTTTGTTGCATTTCCATCTTTCTCTAATTTACGATGTTTTTGTCTTAAATTAATTCAAATTTTTTTAGCGCTTCAGCGTAAAATTTCCAGAATTCAGATCTGTCGCTAAATCAAAAATGGTGTTGTTCTCAAGCATCTTTTTCAAGTCTGCCCGCACTTGGACAAACTTATGGTGCAGCGGACACGGACGCTCGCTGTTGCACTGATCCAACCCGAGCGCACACCCGTTGTAGATCGCATCGCCATCAATGGCGAACACGATATCGCTCAATTTCGTTTTTCGCAACTGTTCGTCCGAGACACTAAACCCGCCGTTGGGCCCCGTGTGCGACTGAACAATGTTATGCTTGGTGAGCGCCCCCAGCACCTTAGCAGTGAATGCTTCTGGCGAATTGGATTCCACAGCAACCTCCCCAATTTTTACGCGCTTGCCTTGCATCGACTGGGTCGCAATAAAGATGATTGCCCGAATTCCGTATTCACATGCTTTTGAAAACATTTTGCCCCTTTTTTGGACAAAGATACAACATTCTTCTATTTAAGACAAAAATATCTTAAATTAAATTAACCAACTTACTGTTCCAGGCGAACACGAAAAAGGGCGCACCATCTTGGAACGCCCTTCAACTTATCGTGTTACCTGCAAATACCTCCTGAATTACTCCTGCGAGCGCTCAAGCACCAACGAGGTATCGCCTTCTGCTTCAATATCGGTGCGTGTACCTTCGGGCAACGAAGCCACGAATTGAATCGAACGCGCCAAGACCTCTTCACAAACATAGGTTTGGTTTGCTTCGACGGCTGCTTGAATCGCAGGTGTAGATGCAATGCGCAGCGAGATGCGATCCGTCACTTCCAAACCACTGTCCTTGCGGAGATTTTGAACTCGGTTTACCAATTCTCTGGCAATCCCTTCTTGTCGCAATTCTTCGTTTAAAGTGATATCCAGGGCTACGGTAATTCCACCCTCTGAACTCACTGTCCAACCAATAATATCTTGTGCAACAATTTCTAAGTCTTCGCTTTCGAGTACAATTTCTACACCATCTATTTGTGTATTCCAACGACCCGTTTGCTCGATCGATGAAATCGTTGTTTGATCAAATTCCTTCACCAATTCGGCAATCGCTTTCATTTGTTTCCCATATTTTGGTCCGATGGTTTTGAAATTTGGCTTGATGCTTTTTACGAATACGCCGTTGTCTTCCAACAGAATTTCTAACTCTTTTACGTTAACTTCAGACAAAATCAAGTCTTTTACGTGTTCGATATTTTTAGCAAACACCTCGTTCAAAGCTGGAACCATAATTTTCTGCAAAGGCTGTCGAACACGCAGTTTTTCTTTCTTACGTAAACCAAGTACCAACGAAGAAACGCGCTGTGCAATGTCCATTTGTGCTTCCAAATCAGCATCAATCCACGATTCATTCACTTTCGGGAAATCAGCTAAATGAACAGATGAAACGTTGTTTTTTCCAGCAACTGCATTCAAATCACAGAACAACTGATCCATGAAAAACGGTGCAATGGGCGCACTTAAAACAGCAACTTGTTCCAAACAAGTATACAAAGTTTGGTAAGCTGAAACTTTATCCGTTGAATAGTCTCCTTTCCAGAAACGACGGCGACACAAGCGCACATACCAATTCGATAATTGATCGGTTACAAAATCCTGAATCAATCTTCCTGCTTTGGTTGGCTCGTAATTTTCATACGCATCTTCTACTTGCTGTATTAAACTGTTGAGTTTAGATAAAATCCAACGATCAATTTCAGGTCGATCAGACAAAGCAATGTTAGCTTCTTTGAATGCAAAACCATCAATATTGGCATACAAAGCAAAGAATGAATAGGTATTGTAAAGTGTACCAAAGAATTTGCGTTGCACTTCCGTAATACCATCTAAATCAAACTTCAAATTGTCCCAAGGTTGCGCATTGGTGATCATATACCAACGAGTTGCATCTGGACCATATTGATCCAAAGTGGTAAACGGATCAATCGCATTACCTAAGCGTTTCGACATTTTTTGTCCGTTTTTATCCAAGACCAAACCGTTCGAAATCACATTTTTGTAAGCAACGGAATCAAAAACCAACGTAGAAATGGCGTGAAGCGTATAAAACCATCCTCTCGTTTGATCCACGCCTTCGGCAATAAAATCACCCGGATATCCTTTGCGATTATCGATTAGCTCTTTGTTTTCAAACGGATAATGCCATTGTGCATAGGGCATCGAACCTGAATCGAACCACACATCAATCAAATCGGCTTCGCGCTTCATGGGTTTTCCAGAAGGAGAAACCAATGTAATTTGATCTACGTAATTTTTATGGAAATCGATTTTCGCATAATTGGCTTCCGACATATCGCCAACGGCAAAATCAGCCATCGGGTTCTTTTCCATGAAACCAGCTTCCACCGCTTTGTCACATTCTTTTTTCAGTTGTTCGGCAGAAGAAATACAAATGCGCTCATCGCCTTCATCGGTTGACCAAATCGGAATCGGAATTCCCCAATAACGTGAGCGAGACAAGTTCCAATCGTTGACATTTTCCAACCATTTCCCAAAACGACCTGAACCCGTAGATTCTGGTTTCCAATTGATAGTTGTGTTTAATTCCATCATGCGTTCTTTCACCGCTGTCATTCGGATAAACCAAGAATCAAGTGGATAGTACAAAACGGGTTTGTCGGTACGCCAACAATGCGGATAACTATGCTCGTATTTCTCGATTTTGAAGGCTTTGTTCTCTTGTTTTAACTTCAAAGCAATGCGCTCATCCACCGACATATATGCTTTTAAGTCTGCGATAATGTGCTTCAAACGCTCTTTTTGCAGTTGGAATTCTGCTTCTTTCTCGCTCTCAGAGAGATAATCTGTTTTCACATATTCTTTGGCAAAACCGAAAACCTCATCTTTCAACTCAGGACGAAAACGTCCTTGTAAATCCACCAATGGGACAGGATTTTCTTTTTCATCCAAAACCAACATAGCAGGAACTCCAGCTTCTGCTGCTACTCGTGCATCGTCTGCTCCAAAAGTAGGTGCGATGTGAACAATTCCTGTACCGTCTGACGTAGTGACAAAATCTCCTGTGATAACTTGAAACGCTTTTTCAGGGTTTTCATGCGGCATAGCATACGGCAACAATTGTTCGTATCGGATGCCTTTTAGGTCTTCGCCTTTGCATTCGCCTAAAATAGCAAAAGGAATGTTTTTTCCTGATTGATCATAATTTGCAAAAGCAGATTCATCTTCTGTTGCGACAAATCCTTTTCCAAAATGTTTGTTGACCAAATCTTTTGCTAGAACAACATATATTTCTTCGTGCGTATATGCATTGAACGAACGAACCAAAACGTATTCAATTTTCGGTCCCACGCACAATGCTGTATTCGAAGGCAAGGTCCACGGAGTGGTGGTCCAAGCTAGGAAGAAGGTGTTGGTTGGGAATTTTCCTCCCCCTGCACCCCCTCCAAAGGGGGAAGTTGGATCTTGTGCACCCCCTCCAAAAGGGGAAGAAGATTGACCATTCCATCCAAAAGGGGAAGATGAACCATCAACAATTTTAAATTGAGCTACGACGGTTGTGTCTTTGACATCACGGTAGCATCCGGGTTGGTTCAATTCGTGTGACGAAAGACCTGTTCCTGCTGCAGGTGAATACGGTTGAATCGTATATCCTTTGTATAGCAAACCTTTGTCGTAAATTTGACCGAGCAACCACCAAACGGATTCCATGTATTTGGCATCGTAGGTAATGTATGGATGTTCCATATCGACCCAATAGCCCATTTGTTTGGTTAAATTGTTCCAAATATCGGTGTAGCGCATCACAGCCGCCTTACACGCTTGGTTGTATTCTTCGACCGAAATTTTCGTTCCGATGTCTTCTTTGGTAATTCCCAATTCTTTTTCAACGCCTAGTTCTACGGGAAGTCCGTGTGTATCCCAACCTGCTTTGCGTTTCACTTGGAAACCTTGCAGGGTTTTGTAACGACAAAAAATATCTTTGAGAGAGCGCGCCATTACGTGGTGAATACCTGGAAGACCATTCGCTGAGGGTGGTCCTTCGAAAAAGACAAAAGGTTTGTTTTCATCGCGGCTATCCACCGAAAGAGCAAATGTATTTTCACGATCCCATTTTTCTTGGATTCGTTGAGCTACTTCAGGTAAATTTAATCCTTTGTATTCTTGGTATTTGGCACTCATGTGTATGAAATTTCTGAAAAGGGAACAAAGATACCGAAATGCGCGGTGAAATGAAACCTTAACCTACTATTTCTTCAAAATTACCTTCTTTTGGCAAAAAAATCTTTCATTAATTGAGCGCATTCATCCGCCATGATCCCGTTTGTGACAAGTGTTTTTGGATGGTAAATCGATTCACTCAAATGGCTTGCTCCTCGTTTTTCGTCGCGTGCAGCAAACACCACTTTATCAATCTGAGACCAATACAACGCTCCACCACACATGACACATGGTTCAAGCGTGACATACAAAGTGCATCCCGTAAGGTATTTTCCGCCGAGGAAATTAGCTGCTGCCGTTATCGCTTGAATTTCTGCATGAGCAGTCACATCATGAAGTTGTTCGGTCAGGTTGTGCGCTCGAGCAATAATCTGATTGTTAGATACAACCACAGCACCAACAGGCACTTCTCCCAATTCAAAAGCTTTACATGCTTCTTGAAATGCTTGTTTCATGAAGTATGTATCGTTATACGGCGAAATCAATTCCATTCTTCAAAGATACCGAAAAATGAACACTTGTTTCTGTATATTTACACAAAAAAATTTGATGCTTGCTCCCCTTCAACCCAATGATTTGATTGTGCTTGTTTCGCCTGCAAAAGCGATAGATGAAACACTTGTTTTGGCTGCTAAAAGCAAACTCGAAGGAGCTGGTTTTCGTGTAGAATTAGGTCAACATGTGGTTGGTCAAAAGCATTATTTTTCTGGAACAGACGAAGAACGTGCAGCGGATTTTCAATGGGCGATTGACCATCCGGAAGCAAAAGCAATCCTTTGTGCACGTGGCGGATATGGCTGTATCCGGATTTTAGATCGAATTCAATGGGCAAGTCAATTGCGGGAGCCCAAATGGTTGATTGGCTTTTCGGATGTAACTGTTTTTCATCAGTATTTGCAAAAATTCGAACTTCCTTCTATTCATGCAACTATGCCATTGAATTTTGGTGAAATCACTGAAGAAGCTTGGCAATCCTTGATCGATGCTCTTCTTGGAAAAACGTTGAGTTATACCATTTCAGCAAACAAAAACAATCAGTTAGGCGAAGCTAAAGGCAAACTACTCGGTGGAAATTTATCAATTCTGTATAGTTTGTTGGGAACAGATTTACAACCCGACTACACCAATTCAATCTTGTTTATTGAGGATTTGGCGGAACAATTGTATCACATCGACCGCATGTTTTATGCTTTCCAACATGCAGGTATTTTGAATCAAATCAAAGGATTGATTGTTGGTGGAATGACTGATTTGAAAGACACTGCAACTCCAATCGGATTTTCTTTGGAGGAACTAATACTTCAGCATTTCCAATATCGTTCCATACCGATTGTATTTGATTTTCCGGCAGGACATATTCCCGATAATCGCAGTTTGATTTTAGGGAAAGAAGTAAGTCTTAACGTCCATGAAACGTCTGTAACATTGACTTTTTAAGACAATCACTCTTTCGTAAATTCTTGCAGTAAAATAGGAATATCGTGGATTAATTTATCGACCGATTTAGGATTTGTCCCATCGTAATAGCCTCTAATTCGCTGTAATTTATCAACCAAAACAAAATTGTTTGTGTGAATAAAATCACTCCCCGCATCGCCTAAATTTTGCGCTTCCGCAGGTTTCAACACGAAAAACGATGTTCGAGCCAAGTGGTACAATTTCTCTTTTTCACCTGTCAGAAAAAACCAGGATTTTGGATCTGCCCCATGACCATCAGCATACATTTTCATTTGTTCGACCGTGTCTATTTTCGGATCTACTGTGAAGCTCAAAATGCGAAAATTCTTTTCATGTTTAAACATGCCATGAACACGTTGCATTTGCTTATTCATCACGGGACAGATGGTGCCACACGTAGTGAAAAAATACTCCGCAACGAAAACTTTCCCTTTCAGATCGTTTAAGGTGATGGTTTTGTTCTCTTGATTTTGGAACGAAAAATCGCCAATTCGGTGACCAAAACCTTTGCGCGTCATGAGTGAATCGACCATTTCAGGTTCCAAATCCACGGGATTTAAAATCGGTAACACTTCTTCTGCGGGACTTGGTTTCAGCATAAAATACCCAACCAGAACCGAAATAAAAATGATGATGGATAAGAGAATTACACGCATCTTTTTTTTTGGCAAAAATACGGAAATAGGCGTTTTAAAAAGCAAACAAAAATCATAAAATGACAGAAGTTTTATCAAAATTTTGCATAACTACAAAAGCAAAAAAAGAAGATTTTGATGTGTTTTTGAGAAAGATCTGTTTATTTTTTTGAATCCAAAGAGCAAGATTGTTTGAGAAAAACCACAAATTAAAAAACGTTCTCATACCAAAAGAAAAAATCATACATTTGTTGCAAGATTCTGATTCACTGAAATGGAAGGGGAAACCATGGAAAACAAAATTTCGATTGCAATTGCGGATGATCACCCAATTGTGGCGCAAGGTATCGCTGAAATTTTACGAAATTTACCACAAATTGCCGAAGTGCGCATTTTTCATGATGGCGAAGAGTTATACCGTTCTTGCATGAACAAACAACCCCATTTGGTTTTTTTGGATATTGAGATGCCCCATTGGGACGGAATCCAAACGTTGGAAAAAATCAATCAAAATTTTCCTAAAATCACCTGTATGATGTTGTCGATGGTAAACGACAAATACACGGTGCAAAAGTGCATTCAAATTGGTGCAAAAGGATTTGTGAGTAAAAACTCGACTTCGTTCGAATTGCAAGACGCTTTGGAAGCATTTCAAAACAAAACAATCTTCTATTCTCCCGAAATCAAAGAAAAGCTGGAAGGAAAATCCAAAAATTCGGAATCATCCAACGAAGTCAAAGTCGTGTTATCTTCCCGCGAATTGGAAATTTTGCAACTTTTGTGTGAAGGATTTTCTCCCCGCGAAATTGCCGACAAATTATTCCTCAGCCCCCGAACAGTGGAAACCCACAAAAACAACATCATGCAAAAAGTGGGCGTAAACACCATCGGAAAATTGATCAGTACGGCGATACGGTCGCATTTGGTGAGTTGAGGATCATCCGAAAAGCATCCATTTGAGGCTTAATCGATTTTACTTTCAACTTTTGACTAAAAAACAAACAACTTCAAAACGCAGGTTGCATGCGAAAAAACACATCCTTTTTCCATCGTTACTTTCAAGTAAACTCCTCAAAAAAAACTTATTTCGTATCTTAGCCAATCAAATCTAATTTATGGCACTTAGCTGGAATGAAATTAAGGAAAGAGCGCTCGCTTTTTCAATAGAATGGGAAGGAACATTTAGCGAAGACGCAGATGCTAAACCTTTTTTGGTTGACTTTTTCAACGTGTTTGGACTAAACCAACGAAAAGTGGCTGCTTTTGAACACAAAGTAAAAAAATTGGGCAACAGCGATGGCTACATCGACATGCTGTGGAAAGGTTGGCTGTTGGTGGAAATGAAAAGCAAGGGAAAAGACCTTACGAAAGCATACGGACAAGCTAAAGGATACATTCACGGATTGCATAAATTGGATATTCCGAAATATGTGTTGGTGTGTGATTTTGAAACCTTTCGTTTGTACGATTTAGAAGAAACGGGTGAAGACGAATACATCGAATTCAAATTACATGAATTTGTACATCACGTGGAACTCTTTGGTTTCATTGCGGGCTATCAGAAAAAAGTGTACCGCGAAGAAGACCCTGTAAACGTGAAAGCAGCCGAATTGATGGGAAAACTCCACGATCGTTTGCAAGAAATTGGTTATGAAGGTCATCCGTTGGAAGTGTATTTGGTGCGCTTGCTGTTTTGTTTGTTTGCCGAAGACACGAGTATTTTTGAGAAACAACAATTTCAAGATTTTATTGAAGAACGAACGAGTGAAGACGGAAGTGATTTAGCCGCAAAAATTCAAGAAATTTTCCAAGTGTTGAACACGCCTATGGAAAAACGTTTCAAGAATTTGGACGAACAACTGAACGCTTTCCCGTTTGTGGGCGGAAAATTGTTTCTAGAGATTTTGCCCGTTGCTCATTTTGATTCCAAGATGCGCCAAACCTTGTTGGAATGTTGTTACTTGGATTGGAGTAAAATTTCTCCTGCGATTTTTGGTTCGATGTTCCAAAGTGTGATGGACCCGAAAGAACGCAGAAACTTGGGGGCGCATTACACGAGCGAAAAAAACATTCTCAAACTCATTAAGCCTTTGTTTTTGGATGAATTGTGGGCAGAATTTGAAAGCATCAAAACCAACAAAGCAAAATTGAACGCCTTTCATGAGCGATTGAGTAAACTGAAGTTTTTAGACCCTGCGTGTGGATGTGGAAATTTCTTGGTGATTACCTACCGCGAATTGCGCTTATTGGAATTGGCTGTGTTGAGCCACATTTACGGAAACGACCGTGTTGTTGTGGAGTTGAAAGACGTGGCGCTCTTGGATGTGGACATAATGGCGGGTATTGAATACGAAGAATTTCCTGCGCGAATTGCCGAAGTAGCCATGTGGCTAATGGACCACCAAATGAACCTCAAAATGAGCATGGAGTTTGGGCAGTATTTTGCGCGCTTGCCTTTGACAAAAAGTGCGAATATTGTATATGCAGATGCTTTGGAAACTGATTGGGAAACGGTTGTTTCGAAAAAAGAACTAACTCATATCATTGGAAATCCGCCGTTTATTGGTTCAAAAATAATGACGCAAACACAAAGAGACCAAATTGTTAGAGAATTTGATAATATCGCTGGTTGTGGTGTTTTGGATTATGTAACAGGCTGGTATGTAAAAGCAGCCAAGTACATGCAAGGAACAACCATTAAAACGGCTTTTGTGTCTACTAATTCCATTGTACAAGGCGAACAAACAAGTATTCTCTGGGGAACTTTACTCAACAAATATCACATTAAAATTCACTTTGCCCATCGTACGTTTAAATGGAGCAACGAAGCAAAAGGAAATGCTGCCGTTTATTGTGTCATTGTTGGCTTTGCAAATTTTGATACTGCTAAAAAATTGCTGTTTGAATATCCCGATATTAAGGGAGAACCCATAGAAATTGTTGCAAAAAACATCAATCCGTATTTGGTGGATGCAAAGGATATTATTATCAATAAATCATCGAATGCAATTTGTAATGTTCCTAAGATAAAGTTTGGGAACCAACCTATTGATGGTGGTTTTCTACTAATGAATCAAGAAGAAAAAAATGAAGCTGTTTATGCCGAACCTTTCATAGAAAAACACATTAGAAGATATGTTGGAAGCGTTGAGTTTATCTATAATATACCTCGTTATTGTCTTTGGCTAAAAGACGCGGAACCCATTCAATTAAGAAATTCATCGTTCATAACTGATAGACTTAAAAAGGTCAAAGAATTTAGAGAAAATAGCACACGAAAAGACACTAGAGAATTAGCTAGTAGTCCTTCACTATTTGCTTTCGTTTCACATAATGAGACAGAATATGTAATTATCCCAAGTGTTTCATCAGAACGAAGAAAATTTATTCCGATTGGCTTTATGTCTGCAGACGTTATAGCAAGCAACCTTTGTTTAATTATCCCGAATGCCAAGTTGTTTCATTTTGGAATTTTAACTTCTGAAATGCATATGACTTGGGTTAAAAGTCTTTGTGGCAGATTAAAAAGTGATTACAGATACTCTAATTCTGTCGTCTACAACAACTTCCCTTGGCCTGAAAACCCCACAGACAAACAAAAAGAACAGATCGAAAGAGCGGCACAAAAAGTATTGGATGCGCGTGCAACGTTTCCAAATAGTTCCTTGGCAGATTTGTATGATCCTTTAACCATGCCGCCCACTTTGGTAAAAGCACACAACGAGTTAGACAAAGCCGTAGACTTAGCCTACAGCAAACAAGATTTTTCCACAGACGCCAAACGCATGGAGTTTTTGTTTGAATTGTATGAGAAATATACGAGTGGGTTGTTTGCGGTGGAGAAAGTGAAGAAGAAAAGAAAAAGCTAAAAATGAAAAGGAATGTATTTCTATTCGGTGCTGGTGCTGTTATTGATTGGGGTGCACCTAAAACACTATGTAATGGCGATAAATTAACTTTTTTGCCTGAACGAGAAACGGGTGAAATTAAGAATAGAGTATGTTGTTTAACTCATTTAATTAGAGAAAGAGGCTTTAAAACTAAGAGTGGTGAGCGCATTAGTAATAAAATATATGAAACCTTGAAACACAATGGTTTTAGTGAGCATGATATAAATTTTGAAACGATTATAAATATTATCGATGAGTTAATTACTTACTATTCAAATTTTGGAAACAACACAAAGACCTCACTTATGAAATGCTTCATTAACGCTTCAGAAATAATGGATGATATTTTAAATTTTGAAATTGTAGGAGGTGTTTCTGTGCATGGATATCAATTGATAATTCCTGATTTTCCTGAAGCAGATAAGTGTTCTTTCAACAATGAGAATCCTGAACAGTTTTATTTTCAGCTACTATTGTCGAACTTATTGAGTGGAATTATTGGACATATTTCAAAATATTCTTACTACACGAATGGAAAAACAAATGTTATCGAGAATGAAACTAATAAAGTTTTGAATGATCGTTTTTATAGTTGGATAAAAAATATTTCTGGAGATAGTGGTATTACAAGAATGTATACATTAAACTACGATCGTCTTTTTAAAGTAATACTAGAAAACAGAGGAATAAAAGTATTTGAAGGATTTGAGTGTGGAGCATCTGTTAATTCCGGTGATATGATTCAAGCGAATGTAAGAAGAATACTTTCTGATTTTGACTCAACAGTACTTTACAATTTACATGGATCTGCATATTGGGATGTTAGATCAAGAAATAATCAGCAACTACCTGCTTCTGAATTTTATTTAAAAGGAGTACCTAGTTTTTCATCTAATCTATGGGAACAAGCAACAAGGCAAATGGATAAGGGAAAAACTATTATGTTGACGAATATAATTACAGGTTATCAAAAAACAGCAAAAACAGCAGTAACACCTTTTAAACAAATGATATCTGCTTTTGATAGAGATTGTTTATTTGCTAATAGATTATTTATTATAGGCTACGGATTTGGTGATGAACATATAAACGAAAGTATAAAAACTGCTTTGATTCATAATCCTGAAATAAAAATAACAATAATTGATCCTGCTTTCATTGAAAATAAATTTGATGAAAAATTAAGTATAGAACTATTTTCAAACTCACTGTTAAATTTATCTCCGAAAAAAGTGTCTCCCAATTTATATACCTATTTGGAAGGATACGTTGAGGTTTACACGCTTACTTTTAATAATTTTTTGGAAATTAATTTAAAGAGATAAGAACAAGTCGAGGGTTTATATGTATGGGTTTTTGAAGGATTGATTATGCAAACAACACTAACAATAAAAGTTCCTGAACGATTTGATGACAGTTTTGGAGATGCCATCAATAAATTTTTAAAAATATTGCCAGATTTAAATGTAGATTTGGATGAAATAATTGTTGATTTTGAAGGAAATAAATTTATTGTACCACATTATATTGGTCCTTTAAGTTGCCTATTAAGGCATAAAAAAAATCAAGGTACAAAAATATCTGTCATAAATGAAAGCAGTTATTTAAAGACGATTCACTTTCATGAAGACTTTTTAGATTTAACAAATTCAGAAGTAAATCACTCTCTTTCATTCGAATATTATGAAAGCAAATCATATATACCAATTATTCATTTTCCAACCTCAAGTTTAAAACAACAAGCAGAATTTCGAGAAAATGTTTTAACTGCTGTCAACTCAATTCTAAAAAAGCAACTAAATTTACCGATTAATTTATTGTCTGGTATTTATTACATGTTGGATGAGTTGACTCAAAATATTGTTGACCACTCAGCGATTTCATTTGGTACAGTATTTTTACAGTTTTATCCCGAAAAAAAATACCTTGATTTAAGCATTTGTGATATGGGCAAAGGATTGCTTCAATCCTATTTGGATAGTGGAAAGCACAACCCAAAATCCAATGCCGAAGCAATTAATTTTGGTGTATACGGAAAATCGACAAAAAACATCCCCGAAAGCAGAGGGTTTGGACTTAACACAACTAGAAATATGTTAACAAAAGGCTTGAAAGGTCAATTTTTTATGATGACAGGAAATGGTTTTTTTATGCAAAATCATGAAAAAGAAGAAATAATTTCTATCAATGAACAAATTGAATTTAAAGGTTGTATGCTAAATTTAAGAATTCCACTATATAGAAATGATAATTTTACAATTCATTCATATACAGATTTGTAGTTTTAATTTTTTTTTGTAAATTAGTAAAAGTAAAGTACTAACTTTGCACTTCTAAAAAATGGAAAATACACTAGATATAATCGTATTTAATCACCTCGGAGAAACTTTAAACTCTCGCGAAGCGGCTGTTTTATTGTTTGATTTTGTCAACGAAAATCAGGCTAGAAATGTTGTTTTTGATTTTACAGAAGTAGTTTTCATGTCGCGTTCATTTGCAGATCAGTTTCACAAAGAACGCATGAAACTTAAAGAACAAAATGGCTTAACAATACATTTAAAAGATGCGTCAGAAGCTATACGTACAATGCTGATAACTGTTGAATCCACTCAAAACAAGCGAAATAGATTTTATACAGAGCTTCCTGTTTTCAAATTCAGTGAGAAAAATTTAGAAAATTATCTCTTGGCATTATAAAAATGTGTGTTAAGCACCGTGCACAACTACTCAAGTTCATTGCTGTAGCACCTGCACGTTAAAATACCAGCATGACAAAGCGAATGCCTCTCGGATTCGCTTTTTTGTTTTTGCAATGTTATAACTGAAACAAATCACTTCCCAATACAAAACTTCGCAAAAATATTTCCTAACAAATCGTCGGTGGAGATGTCGCCGGTGATTTGGCCGAGGTAGAACATGGCTTGGCGGATGTCCATCGCTACAAAGTCGCCGGTGATGTTGGTTTCGAGTCCGAGTTGGGCTTGTTCGAGCGCGGTAACGGCTTGTTGTAAGGCATCGACATGACGAGCATTGGTGACGATGGTTTCTTGTGCCAAATCAAAATCGCCTGTGACAAGGGAAACCAATTCGTTTCGTAGAATTTCCATTCCGATGCCCTCTTTGGCGCTCACAAACAAAACAGGAACCGGATAATCTCCAACTGTGACTTGTGAAACATCGGTTTTGTTAGCAAGAACGAGTACTTTTTTATCGCTGTGATCACGTTGAAGTTGCTCTGCCCAGTTTAAAACCTCGTTCAAACTGGTTTCAATGGTTGTGTCCGCCATGCATAAAATAATCGTTGCTTGTTCAATTTTTTGTTTGGAACGCTCAATCCCCATGGCTTCAATTTCTTCTGCATTATCACGAATTCCAGCGGTATCAATCAAACGAAACAAAATGCCATCGATGGTCAAGGTTTCTTCAATGACATCACGTGTGGTACCTGCAATGTTACTAACAATCGCTCGGTCGTCGCCCAACAATTGATTCAGTAAGGTACTTTTCCCTGTATTTGGCGCACCAACAATGGCAACGGGTACCCCTTTTTTGATGGCGTTTCCAAGCTGGAACGATTGTATCAAACGCTTCTTATACGTAATTACCTCCGAAACTAAGGCTTTCAACTCGGTTCGGTCTGCAAATTCTACGTCTTCCTCCGCAAAATCGAGTTCCAATTCGACCAAACTGGCAAAATGAATCAATTTTTCTCTCAATTGCTGTAATTCAGTTGAAAATCCACCACGCATTTGATTCATCGCGACGTGATGTGCTCGTTTGTTCTCAGATGCAATTAAATCTGCAACAGCTTCTGCTTGGGATAAATCCAGTTTCCCGTGCAAAAAGGCACGCATCGTAAATTCTCCCGGCTGCGCCAAACGACAACCTTGTGCAGTAAGCAATTGTAAAATTTGTTGTTGAATAAATGTCGATCCGTGACAGGCGATTTCTACGGTATTTTCACCTGTAAAACTGCGTTGATCTTTTAAAACAGTTACCAAAACCTCATCGATAATCCCACCGTTTGGTTCTTTGATTCGACCAAAATGAGCAGTATGGCTTATGACATCTTCCAAATTTTTGGTGAAAACCTGTGAAACGATGCGAAGTGCGTCTTTTCCTGATACGCGTATGACTGCGATTGCCCCCATTCCATTGGCGGTGGAAAGTGCACAAATGGTGTCTGTTGTTTGACCGATGAATTGCATGGTGCAAAGGTAGGGAATTAGTGGGTTAGTGATTTAGTAGGTTAGTAAATTAGTAGGTTAGTGGGTTAGAAGGTTAGTTAGTAGGTCAATGATGAAAACGGCGGTTGAGGCGCGATTGACAGGGTTGAGACGAGTTGCCAGGGTTGAGGCGCGATTAATCGCGCCTCAACCTGAGTTTGACGAAAACTTCGTTTTGTCTGCTTCGCATGAAAAAAAATTGTACGTTTGAAAAAAGAAACAACGATGAGAACAAATCATGAAATAGATTACGAAATCCGTGGGGAAGAGATGCAATTAGTGGAAATTGAGCTTGATCCACAGGAAACGGCGATTGCTGAGGCTGGTTCATTCATGTTTATGGATGACGGAATTCAGATGGAAACCATTTTTGGTGATGGATCGGAACAGCGTAACGGCGGCTTTTTCAATAAAATTTTGGGTGCTGGAAAACGTTTGTTGACGGGCGAAAGTTTGTTTATGACTGCATATACGCATCAAGGAACGGGGAAAGCGCGCGTTGCTTTTGCTGCACCCTATCCGGGAAAAATTATCCCTCTCGATTTGGCTGAATTGGGTGGAAAAATCATTTGTCAAAAAGATGCATTTTTATGTGCTGCGAAAGGTGTTTCTGTCGGAATTGAATTTCAGCGAAAATTAGGAACGGGCTTGTTTGGTGGTGAAGGTTTCATCATGCAAAAATTAGAAGGCGATGGTTTGGCTTTTTGTCATGCAGGCGGTCATGTCATGAAACGCACCTTAAAACCGGGCGAAGTATTGCGTGTTGATACTGGTTGTATTGTTGCTTACACCCAAGAAATCGATTACGATATTCAATTTGTGGGTGGAATCAAAAATACCTTATTTGGTGGTGAAGGAATGTTTTTTGCTACGCTTCGTGGACCGGGAGATGTTTGGCTGCAAACCTTACCCATTTCTCGCTTGGCATCACGTATTTTGGCCTATGGAACAGGAACACGAAAAGAAGAAGGAAGTATCCTTGGAGGACTTGGAAATCTACTCGATGGCGACGGAAGATAAAATCCAAACTGTTGCGGTCATATACCATGGAAAAAGAAGAAAGTCGCGGTCGTTGGAGGCTGCGCTTCTCTTTTTGGAGCAAAATGAATTCAACTTGATCATTTTGCCTACCGAATTTGCTGGTCATGCCAAACAGTTAGCGCGTAATGCTCAAATTCAACAAGTGGACTGTATCCTAGTTGGCGGAGGAGATGGAACGTTTCACGAGATTATCAATGGATTGGATTTCTCCGATTCTCACCAGCCGATTTTGGGTTTTATCGCATCCGGAACAGGCAATGACTTTCTTCGCGTTTGGCAACCTAAATTCCAATTAGAAAGCTTTCAAAAAGCAATCCTGACCAAAAAAACCGAACAGGTCGACACCATTTCCATTCAAACGGAAACGCAGTTGTTTTATGGATTAAACATTGCCGACATTGGTTTTGGTGGCTACGTGATGCATTTAGTCAATCAGCAACGACGTCTTTTTCAATCAACGAAATTGGCTTATCCTCTATCGATTCTTCGGGCATTTGTCTCGTTTCAAAAGCCTATTTTACATATTCAATCTGAACAATTTGATCGAAAACAAGCCAGCTTGCTTTTGGCTGTTTGCAACAGCAGTACCTTTGGCGATGGAATCGTGATTCATCCCGAAGCGAATTGCCAAGACGAGCAATTGGGATTTACTTTTATCGGAAATGTTTCTCTGTTGGATTATGTGAAACAATTGGGGAAATTGAAAAAAGGAATTCACATCCAACATCCGGAAGTTCATTATTTTTCAGGAAAAACGGTTACAGTAAAAGCAATTGATCAAAAAGCGTATTTGGAAGTGGATGGAGAGGTTTATCCATTAACGGGTGCTGCAACGTTCACCGTTGGACCAAAGATCCACTTGCTGCGATTTTCCTAATCAATGAAAACGAAAAAGCCCCGGTTTCCCGAGGCTTTAAAAATCAAATAGAAGAAAATCTTATTTCGAAATCACTACGTTGAAAGTAGATTTACCACCTTCAGCTGTAATCATTTTGAAGATATACATTCCGTTGTTCAATGATGTTGTGTTTACACCAAATGTTCCGTCGTTTGCAACAGTTACTTCGTCAGTCAAAACTACGCGACCAGCCATGTCTGTTACAGTCAAGTTCGCATTTCCAGTGAAACCAGCCACTTTAACTGTAATGTTATTTTTTGCTGGGTTCGGGAAAGAAGAAGAAGCTAATTCTTCGTCAACCAAACCTAATTCAGCAATTGGGAATGTTTTAACACCTAATGCTGGAACATCTCCACCTTGGAATCCAAATGAGAAGTCAGAACCCACTTTGATTGCTTGTGTAGGTTGATCGTCTTCCCCTTCTACTAAATCATATTTTGTTTGACGATCATACCCTAAGAATACATTATCCGTTAAAGTTGTTACACAAAATAAATAACGTTGGTTATTTTCCAAAGCAAATGGTTGAGCAAACTCAACATAAATCATTGTATCTGTCAATGCTTCGTCATACACGTATGAACCAGAAGTAATTTCAGTTAAATCAGAAAAAGCAGCATTCAAACTAGCTTGGTCAACTGTTCCACCAGGGAACAAATCGCTCAAAGTATTGAATTGATTGCTCCATCTATCAGCAGAAACGATGATTTCTTCTCCTTCCATTGTACCATCAGCAGCATTTTTAGAAGCACTAAACCACATACCTCTTGCACCTAAACGGTTTGCATTTTCGTTACGGAAAACTACACACGAAGAGAAAAATGGTACCCCAGCAGTTGCAGTTCTTGTACCACCATCAATTTCTGGCAATCCGTTTGCATCCAAGCGAGCAATCGAAAATAAGTTATCCGTCAACGTGAAGTTAGTTACGATGATGTTATCGTTGTTGTAATCATCTTGCACATCAGATGGAGTAATAGTGTATGTTAAAACATAATCACCCGCAGCATAAGTTGCCTCTTGGAATGGATCAGCGAAAGCAATGAACGTACTATCACCAGCTGTTAAATCAAATTCAGCACTTGTTTCGTCGTATAAGTTTGCTCCTTCATTTCCTACTTTCGCGTTTACTGTAATTCCAGTCAAATCATTTTGACCGTAGTTGTGAACCCAAATTCCTAAATTGAAGTTAAACTCAGCACCTGTTTGAGCCAAAGTAGCAGGAAGAGCTAACTGACGAGGGATTAAAATCTTTGATTTGTTTGAACCTAAATCGTTTTCATAGTAACCTGATTTGTTACCGATAAACACGCGAACAACACCCGCTTCAACCATTGCTCTAAGTGCAGCACCATCTTGTTGAGAAATCATCACAACGGGAATCGTAACGTTTGCACCATCAGCACCAGCCCCCATTGGAATTGGATCACCACCTGTATTGTTAATGATGATTACAGCAACAGCACCTGCAGTTTGAGCGTTGAATGCCTTCGCACCAAATTCACAGCTTCCACGGTACAACAAGGCAATTTTACCCGCGTATGCACCAGCAGGAGAACCAGCAGTACACATCAATGAATCAGCAGCAGTAAGATCACTAGCCAAAACAACTGTGTCTAATACTACATTTGCCGGATCCATCATGTCAGGAGATCCCCAATCTTGAGCTCCAGACTCGTTTGAATAAGTCAAATTGTAGTTTGTTTGAATCGGCTCTTCTACCGAAAAAACTACTTGACCAAAAGACGTAAAACCAATAAAGGCCAACGATAGCGTAAGTAATGTTTTTTTCATATCATTTGAGTTTTGTTTCTGTAAAAATAAACAATTGGAACGAAAATGCCATTTTTTTCTTAAAATTTCACCCGTTGTGCATTTAGAAAAAACGAAAAAGTTACTCACTGAATCATAAATAATTCGTATATTTAAGTGATTACCAAGTCATTAAATATTATGAGCAACTTCATTCAAAACTATGAAATTATTTTGAAACATCTGCAATCATTGAATATTTCTCTTGATTCGTTTCATCAAATCCGTAAGCCTAAGTTAGGAAACTTAGAATTAATCGCGCTGAACATTACAGCTGAATACATGGGTATACATTCTGAATTACAATTATTTAGAGATATAAAGAGTACTCCTCTGGAAGGTCTTATCGAACGTTCTGTGTATAATAGAAGAAAGCGAACTCTTTTTGCTCAAATTGAACAGGTCAGAAAAACTTTGGCTAAGGATTTTAATGAATTCGAAGATGTTTACGTGATTGATTCGATGCCATTAGAGATTTGTAAAAATGCTCGTGCATCAAGAAGTAAAATATGTCGTGATGTAGATTACGCCCTTCCTTCAAAAGGCTATTGCGCTTCACAAAAAGCATACTACTTTGGTTATAAACTTCATGGAATCTGCTCCTTATCTGGAGTGATTCAAAGTGTGGATATTACGCCTGCGTCAGTTCATGATATACATATGTTGAAAGATGTGAAAACAACCTATTCTAGATGTACTTTACTCGGTGATATGGGGTACTTATCAGCTGATATTCAACTTAATTTGTTTGAATCTGTTCAGATTAAACTTGAAACACCAATGCGTAAAAACCAAACGAATTACGTGGAGCAACCATATGTGTTTAAAAAGGGAAGAAAAAGAATTGAAACACTATTTTCTCAAATGTGTGACCAGTTTAGAATTAGAAGTAACTATGCAAAAACATTCGTAGGATATAGCACCCGAATTCTATCAAAAATAAATGCTATTACAGTGATTCAACATCTCAATAAATTCGTTTTTAATCGACCAATTAATCAATTAAAAGTAAATTTGGCCTAAATGCACAACGGGTTAAAATTTCATAAAATTCTATTGCGGAATGTTTATTATTTTTTTCAAACTAAACACACAATTAAAAAAATTAACAATATTTTCACATTTAAATGGTTTTTTGTATTATTGCTTTGATAACTAAATATTGTACTGGCAATGTAGTCCTATAGAATATCTTATTATCAAAACAAATAAAATTATTCAACTAAAATTAATCTAAAAAATGAAAAAAGAAATTTCTATCATGTTAGTGTTGTTCTCTACAAAAATTGTATTCAGCCAACAAACAACACCTTGGCCACTTGTCAGTACACCAAATTCTATACAATCAGGGTATGTTGGGATCGGCACAAAATCTACTACCACAAATACAAATACACCTTTACCTAACTTCAATTTACATCTACATGGAACTGTTGATTATACAGAACCTTTAAATCCAACTGGACCAAGCGGTTTAGTTTTATATGATAAAGAACAAAATTCCGAAACCTTCACTACAAAAAGTACGATTAATTTTGGCAAAACCGTCAGACTTGGTTTAACTAACACAACAACTGGAATGAATAGCACAGATGGGGGTGTATTCAGAATGAGTGGAAATGATTTGAGCATCATAAATCAGGAAAGTGGACTATTAAATTTAAATGTTCCTGGAATTGGTTTGACAATAGCCAGTTCTAGTAAACGATTTTGGATAAATAATTCAAGCCTTCATAATAATCCAAACTCAACAAATGCGATTGAAGCAAGATTTAATATTATTTCACAAGGAGATAATGGCCTGTATATTAGAAACATTTCTTCAGGTAAATATGGATTATTTTTAAAAGTTGCTTCGAATACAGATAATGCCTTACAAATTCAAGGACCAACAACAAACACATTTATCGTTAAAGGAAATGGATCTACTGAACTTTCTTCAACCTCTACTGATAATCTTGAAAAGATTTTTCTCATTAAAAATACAAATAGAAAACTTTTACAATTAACAAATGACGGGATACTTAGAACAAGAGAAATAATTGTTGATCAAGTAAACTGGCCTGATTATGTATTTGAAAAAGAATATATTCTAATGCCATTGTCAGAAGTAGACGATTTTATAAAACAAAATGGTCATCTCCCAAATGTGCCAAAAGCCGAAATTATTGAAAGTGAAGGTTTAGCACTAGGTGAAATGAATAAAATTTTGATGGAGAAAGTCGAAGAATTGACTTTGTATCTTTTGGAACAAAATAAGAAATTAGAAGAGCAAGAAAAGCGTATTGCCGAGATGGAAATGAACTTGAATTCTAAAAAGTAGAAGCCATGAAAAAAATTCTCATATCTATTTTTTTACTTGTCGGAATTCAAGTTTGTGCACAGGAAGACACTACTTATCTTTCTGACTGGAAATTAAATAATAAAATTTATAACGAAGTTATTTTGCGGTTTCCCACGATTGATCTTCTTGATTATTCATCCAGTGTTGATCGTGATTATATAAAGAAATTCCGGGTGGATTCTTTAGGAAAAGACACCATTCAAGCTAGAGACTGGATCACTGTGTACAATGCTTTTCAGACAAAAAATCGGCTAATAAACCTAGAAGACAGTACGTTTAGTTTTACAAAAAAACTTTATGGTGATTGGATGTCAAGATCTTTAGATAATGAAGTACTGACTTTGCCTATTGGTGTAATTTTTCAGGAAGGAGTATTCTTAAAAGATGAAAAATACAACACTCCATCTTTGTTTTTCTCTCATAGTGAAGCTGACTATGGTTGGAATACTTCGATGGAAGAAAGCCTAGAATCATTGTCGGAAACGAATATGTATTTTATTAGTTCAATTCTTTTTGATGAAATACTTTTTGACCAAGAAATCTATTTAACTTTTGACACGAATTACACGGTATTTTCAACTAAAGCAATTGATCATTTAAGGCTTGATATTCAAAACCAACAGTATGTATTGTATCCGAATGATTCAGTAAAAATTCAGCTATTGAATAACACAAATTATATTAATATAGGAGTTTATTTTACAGATTCGAGTTATTTGGAGAACACACAATTTTTTTCAACCGACACGTCTTATTTTGAATCAATTGAAAAAAGTTCTCCTTTCACAGGTGGAACTCATACTTTTGAGCCAACTTCATTGGATTTAGATTGGAGTATTTTTCAAACAATTTTAACGGATCCATCAGGTGTAAATCTTAAGTACAAGCTCCGATACGGAATTATATGGGGAGCATGTAATAATTCAGGAAAGTTATATAAACCCGTATTTATGCTTCATGGTTTTAGACCAAATGTTCAACCTATTTTTCCTTCTCTTGAAAAATTATACGAATCTAAGTTTAATTTTAAGGGAAGTCAATACTTAGATGACGGTATAGTGGACTTATTAGTTAAAAATGGGTATGATGTTGTAATTTGTAGAATTGACCCAGGTTATATGTCAATTCGAATTGGTGCTCGAATGCTATCTGAATTTTTTGAAACAGTTGTTGAACCTCAAAAACTAGATAATGGTTCTAAATTTGAAAATGTTGTTTTAGGTTTTAGCATGGGTGGACATTATTGGCGGAATATGTTGATGTATGATGAACACGAACACCTCAATCTGGGCAAAAACCGACACCATCATACACGTATGTGGATTCCTGTTGATTCACCGTTAGAAGGTGCAAATAATCCATTAGCACACCAGTTTGCTGCTAAAAGTATCGCCTTGAAAAATGCTGGTTTCCCTGTTTTTAACATTGCGTATATTAATATGACATCTTCCGGTTCTCAGGAACAACAACGCTATGATGTAAATGGGGTGAATGGCAACGACGGAGCTTCTCACCGCTTTCATCCTTACCGAACAAATTACTTGAACGAAATGAGCAATACATTCTATTTGGGTGCAGAATTAACAAAATACAGAGGATACCCGAGTGGAACACGCAATGTAGCAATCTCCGTTGGTAGTAATTCAGACGATTATTATAGTGTCTCTCCAAACAATGTCCCGATTTACACGTATGACCAAAACAGCTCGTTTCCCACCCTATTTGGCATAAAACATTGGGATATTAAACTCCGAAGAGCGTACCATGTTTCTTCTACCACAGCTGCTTTTAATGATCCTGTTGAGGTATTTAGACGAAAAATTACACGCACCGGATTTTTTGGAACGAATGTATTAGTGAATGACAAATACGAAATGTATGATTGGTATCAATTCGATAATGGTTTTGGTTCTTATTTGAATGCGATTAAAGACAACGTAAATACTGCGTTGAATTGGAATTCACTGTTGGGTTTTGGAGCGAATGTATATAAAGAAAACCAAGTTTTTGTGCCTGTTTTATCAGCTTTAGGCATTAACCCCCGTTTTTGGACTAAAGATATGAAGTATAACCTAAGAGAAAATAAGTTGATGTTTAATCAATTAAATATAGATTATACGAACACATCCTTAACAAGCAGTCACTTCGGCTATCCTCATTTGGGGAGACCACTGGATTACAGAGAGCTAACACCGATGGATGCAATTTTCTCCGACGTCAACACGTTTGAACACATTACTTTAATTGACGACGAGGAAGGAAATGATGATCAGTCCGAGTTGATTGATTTTTTATTAAATGAAATTGAACCCTGGTATTTAGACCTACAAAACCAAGATTTAGGAGAGTATGCCCGTTCAAACTACCTGTATCAAGCAAAATACCAAGCACGAAACCTGATTCGAACAGGTGCAACATTGAGCCCCAAAACACCCTTTGGAGATTACCGCGTGTTATCAAATGTTGATTTGGAATTACAAGCAGGTGAAACCATCGAGCTAAAACCGGGTACACACATACAAGCCGGCGCCAAAGCACACCTCTACATTCAGCCGCTTTGCTATGGATCAACATCTGGTTTGGCACAAAACAACAACATTGAACCCAAAGAAAAGATAGATACTGATTGGGAAGATGATTTCGATTTTAATCCGCTTATTGAATCTCCAAATGCTGTTATTTTTGTATATCCAAATCCTTCGGAGGGGAGTTTTAACCTCCAAATTAACGAAGTGGGTTTTACTGAAGGTTTCCTAGAAGTTTTTACGGTGTTTGGTCAACAAATACACCGTCAGAGAATAGTGCGTGAAAACCAAAT
>CAYRMV010000001.1:0-108852 GCA_964425255.1 uncultured Flavobacteriales bacterium | reverse complement strand
ATCAACTTATAAGCATCTATAGCAATCACCATATTGCACCTCTCTGAAGAGGTTATCGGATTCACTGTAAGAATGTAAGATTGATAGATGTAAGATTACTATTTTGAATTTTGAGTAAACTATGACCCTTGTAAACTTATTGCTGTTTTCTAAAGAAAACAGCTAAACCCTTCTTGATATGTTATTTTCAGAGCCAGTGGACAAGAGTTTGAAAAACTCAATAATAAACTGAAAACTTTAATTAATATTACATGGTGAGAAGTATTAATGGTTGTTGGTTATCAAGAAAGAAAAGAAAATTTAATAAAAGAAAAGAAAGAAGGTAAAACTCTTTCAGTTCTTCGCCGACCCTGATGCGGATTAATGCCCGTCTTACACTAGGTGGTCTTTCTTGTTTTGCATGGCCCTTACGATCTGCTTTCAATCTGCCCAATGGTGGGTGTTGACCTTTACAAGCGGAAGATTCTCAACTCGCTACTTCGTGTAACTACCGTCAAGATGTTGGCTTCTCCTAGCCGCAAACCCTTCAAATTTTCGGGAGCTTGCATCGTCTTTAGAATTGTTCGCTTTCACGAACCCGAGTTTTTTCTCCAACTAGATTTAACTATGATACTTTGCTTCGCAAAGAACTAGCTGTCTGGGCGACGATCTACCCCCAACATAGCTGATCAAAGCTTATGGCTTATATTTTAGGTTGTAAATCCATATTTTTAATAACATAGATGGTCAATCTTCAAAGTCTCGACGACGAGTTGACGGGCTGTTTTTAGTTTTGATATTTGAATTTCAGGAGATGACTATGAGTGACTTTATTGTGACAAGAAAGTGGATAATGCAACATCGCACAGCAAATAGAGCTTGGACTAATGCTCAACTTAACGCACTAGGTGTGGAAAAGACAAATGGTTGGATAGATCGTATTGAAGGCAAAAAAATCACAGACGCTCAACGTATTGCGTTTGAAATGAATAAAGAAACTTTCGCAAAAGGTAAAAAAAGAACATTTAATGGGATATCTGATCCGCTTTTGTTATGGGCCTTAGAAGAATCTGGCAAAAGAGGGATTCATTACACGCTATTCGTTAGAAAAATTTTAGAGAAGGTACGAGAAAACAGTTTGACCTCTTGTAAAAAATAATCTTAAATCTTTTACCGAGGATAGCAACATGGACAAAATCGAAAAGGTAATCAAAAACGGATATGCCGTAAAAATAACCTTCATTGGTAAAATAAGAATCGAAGCAATTCGTGAAAATGTATATCAAGCTTATGCAGAAGATGAAAATTTTGACCAAGCAGTCCAAAAATTTATTAAACAATTCGTATTTTAATGAAAAATTACAACAAACAACATAAACCAATAACAGTTCTTTACGTCGAAGAATTTCCTTATAGACCTCACTTGAATGAGTTTAAAAAGCTTGAACACTTATCAAATGGTCAAATCAGAGAGTCTTTCTTTCGTAAACCAAAAGAGGAATCAAAGATTGAAGATTCTGATCAGAAACACTTACTGCGAAATAACTGAAGCAGAGCCATTTTTAATTGAATATTGTAAAGAGATTCTTTCGTACAAAAACGAGGGAGCTTTCTTTGGCAATTCAGCTTGGGACGGGACTGTTTATTTTTTAAATAAAAAAAATCAATTCCCAACTGGATTAATTCATAAATTGGCCACCGCTTTAAAGTTAAAGAAAATCCCATTTAAGCTTTTAGACGCTCGAGAAAAGCCAAGCAAACAATATGCGTTCAATCTCAAACGCTTTAAGGCCGAAAGACCTCATCAGGGTGCTATTCGAGAATTACTAAAGGCCAAACAGCGTGGTGTATTCTTGGCAGGAACAGGAGCAGGGAAATCCTATATGGCTGCGGTCATTGCTGACGAGCTTGGTCTAAATACGCTGATTATAACGCCAGACACAGGACTTCGATCACAACTAACTGCGGACTTTCATGACTTCTTTGATTCAAAAATCGTAGGCAACAAATTAAGCGATAATAAGCCGATAATCATCGCCAACATTCAATCTATAGCGAAAGCTGACAAAAAGCTTTTTGAACGCTTCCAGACGCTTATAATTGACGAATTTCACCATTCAGGAGCCAAGAGCTATCGTAAAGTTTCACAACATTGTCTTAACGCATTTTATCGTTATGGCATGACAGGAACTTTTGTAAGGCCATCAGGCGATGAAATGGAGATGCACGGAGTTTTGTCGCAAGTTATCATGAGAGTCACAACCTCCGAGCTTATTCGACAAGGTTTTTTGTGTAAGCCATACGTCAAAATGATCAAATACGATCTCAACAAAGATGCCTATCGTGGTATGAAGTATCAAGAAGCCTATGCTCAATTAATTGACGACTATCAAATTCAAAACATGATCGCAGAAATTGCGAACAACTTTAAAGACAAGCAAACTTTGATTGTCACCAAAAGAGTCGAACACGCCAAAGTATTATCTGAGATGATAGAAGGTGCGGTTTTTCTTTCAGGAGAAATGGGACTTGATTATCGTGATGAAATGAAACAAAAATTTATCGATAAAAAAATTAATTGCATTTGCTCTACAAATATATTTGGAGAAGGCATTAACATTCCATCTATTGATATTTTTATTAACGCTAGATTTGAGAAAACAGAAATTCACACTCTTCAAGGTATCGGTCGTTGCTTAAGAGTTATTGCTGGAAAAACAAAAGCTCTTGTTGTGGACTTTTCAATCTTTGGCCATAAGAATCTCAGAGATCATTCTCTTAAGCGTGAAAAGAGCTATAGAAGTGAAACGGAGTTCGATGTCGAGATTGTCAACGATTATACCAAGATATTTTCTTTTTATGATACTAAGTGACATCAATAGCTTGATGCACTCCGATCTTGGAAGTTCTTACTTTTCCTATTTTTATTTGACCTTGCCATTTTTTTAGGCAAAGCTATTCCCACACAATTAGGGATAGCAAACACTATGAGTTTAGAAAAAATAATTTGGAAACAAGTGCATGACACTTATGTAAATGCTCGCTTGGCAGACCAAGATGATTTATTTCAAGGTTGTTATGAAGTGGCTCTCAAAGCCATGAAAGAATATAATCTTCATAAAAATACCAAACTAAAAACATTCATTTTCGCTTGTATTAAAAATTACTTGCGTGATGAGCAAAAAAGAAGCGTCATAAGAAAAGCAGAATCAAACGCTTTACCGATTGAAGAACTTGGTGAAGAATCTTATGAATATGACGATTTTCTTTTAACCATGAAGAAAATTTTGAATGATTTTCAATATGAAATATTTATTCTTCATTATTGTGAAGATTTCTCTTTGGAAGAGATAGCTCAAGCAAAAGGGCTAAAGAAACATGAGGTGTATAAATGTTCGCTACGCATACAGCAATCTTATCAATGGCACGTTCTGAACCAAAAGCAAACTTCGACATCGAGAAGAGAGAAAAAGACTTATCGCTCTTCTTTGGCAAGCTAGCTGAACAAATTGTTTTAAAGAATGTACTAGAGAATAAAACAAAATCTAATAACAAAGAAAAAGCTCTTAAAAAACTAAGAGCAAAAATTGAGACAGATGAAAGATTAAAAACTATCAAAGGTTTCATGGAGTCTTGGAATTATTGGAGAGATTTTTATTTTCAATTAGGGCCAATAGAACCAAAAAATTCTCAATCAGTTTCTATGATTGAAAATGCAATTCAATTTTGCATGGAAAATGAATACGATCTACACATGATGATCGGTTGTATTCATAGAGCTTCTTTAAAAAGATTAAATCGACCACCATTTTCAAATATTCAAGCTTATGGTGCTGAATACTATGAAAAATTTTATAACCATGTCATCGAAGACTTGGACAAAGCCGACTACCAAACAACATCAATGACGAGAGATTATGGCAACTAGAAAAGCAAAACGAGATGTATTTCCATTTGGGCCTGAAATGCAAAATCAGATGCTCGCACTAATGTTAAAAGATGTTTCATTTAGAAGTCATCTTTTAGCTCATGTTGGAGAAGAAAGATTATATTCAGAAGCTCATAGATGGTTTTTTAAAAAAATTAAAGAGTATAGCGAAAAAGCGGTTGATAATATCACTTATATTTTAATCGAAGATGATTCAAAGTTTATCGAAAAATCAAAAAGAGCTTTGTATCTAAATTTCACCAAGACAATCTTTGGAACAAGAATTGAAGATGAAAAATTGATTAAAGATAAAATGACTCAATATGCTCGAGAAATTGCCTTTGTGGATATTTTTACAGCTGCTCAAGTTGAATGGAATAAAGGCAATAAAGATAAGGCCTATGAGATTACTCAAAAAGGGTCGGCCGAGCTTTACGGCATTAATTTTACCAACGAAGCATCTATTCCTATTCAAGATTTTCTAAAACGCAGAAGAGAATTTCTTGCTGGCGAAGCTCATCGTATGAGAAAAATTCCAACAGGTATTACGCCACTTGATGATATTTTACATGGTGGAATAGAACTAGGAGAGCTTGGTATTATTCTAGCAGAGCCAAAAAAAGGAAAGTCTATTGCTCTCAACCACATGAGTTGTGCAGCTATCGGTTATGGTGCTCGAGTAGCTGAATTTGTTCTTGAAGGGACAACCGAGCAATCAATGTTTAGAAAGATGTCTCGTCTATCTAATATTGACTATCACAAAATTGCCAACGATGAACTAACCACAGAAGAGTCTCGTATGCTTGATAAAATTATCACCATGCTTGCAGACAAACTTCATTTGGTTCCTTTCAATCAACACTGGAACTACACTCCTCTTGATCTTGAGGCAAAGCTAGAAGAGATGATCGCTGGTGGATTTGATCCTGAGCTTTTAGTTATCGATTATGCCGACTTGTTTAAGGCTTCTCACGCTCTAAAAGAAAAGCGACACGAACAAACCGAAGTCTATCGTGATTTAAAGAGACTTGCGGTTATGAGAAAGAAAGCAATATGGACAGCTTCTCAGGCTAGAAGACCAGAAGACAAACCAGAGCTTGAATATCTTTTAAGATCGAAAGATATTTCAGAATCTTTTGAAAAAGTTCGTATTGCTGACTTTGTTGCCACATTAAACCAAACACCAAAAGAGAAAGATTTTGGTATTATGCGATTTCATCTCGACATCTATCGTTCAAATGACATGGATAGAACAATTAAGCTTCTAACAAATTATGAAAAGATGATTTTCTTTTCTAAAAAATATGGATACGCCACATCTACTGACTTTCACGCATGGATGAACAAAAAGAAGAGGTAATATGCTAACTTTATCTTTCAAAAAACCAAAAAAACCACAATTGATGGCCGTTATCAAAATTGCTGGTGGAGAAGAGATTGGTATCTATTCGAGCAAGTCTAAAAATGGAATGTGGAGATTGGGCATAGATGCACCAAAAGATATAGCAATCTTGTTGGTTAAAGAAAAACATATTGCTGGCATTGACTATGACTTAAGATTTGCAAAAGAGGAAGCTACTTCAAATGACTGAAAGTAAGTTTACAAATTTTAAACATGATGAATTTTTGATTCAACATGATATTTCTTGGAAATGTCACGAATCAGATGGCCATGTTGAATACGCCTTAAATTGCCCGATGTGTGTCGAGAATGGATTGGATAAACCAGATCGCAAACACAAGCTTTGGGTGAATTTTCAAGACGGTACTTTTTATTGCTATAGATGTGCATGGACAGGAGGATTGCCTCGCTTAATTGGAGGGCTTCTCAATACTACTGACTATATGCAAATTTTTAAAATTCTAAAAGGCGATCCACTAGACCAATTAGAATTTATGAATTTGCCACTACAACAAAAAGACTTCGTTCCTTTTGGAGAAGAGGACGGTCTTAGAGAGATTGATCTACCTCATGGATATGAGCCTATAGATGGCCCTAATGATTACTTGGAATATCGAGGAGTGCCTTGGGAGTATGCCAGAAATAAAATGTGGGGAATCTCACACATTGGTTATACAAAAAATCGCATTATCGTTCCAACTTTCATGAATGGTAAAATTGTGTTTTGGCAAGCAAGAGCGACTTGGGAGGAGAAGAGCGACGAGTTTAAAAAAGTTCTCAATCCCACTGGTGTTTCTGCTAGAAGTGTTCTTTATAACTTTGATGAAGCGAAAGAGCATAGCTCAATTGTTTTGGTCGAAGGCTTCATGGACTCGGTTAAGGCCGGTTCTAATTCAATGGCAACCAACGGCAAAAATTTACACACACAACAAGTTGATTGGTTATTGAAGACGAAGGCAAAAGAGATCACTATCTTATGGGACGCTGATGCTTGGACTGATCACAAAGAAACCAAGGACAAATACAAAAGAAGCTCTATTCATCGTGCGGTTGATCTTCTAAGATCGTACTCTTTTGTGGTGAAAGCAGTTAAGCTCCCACCAGGTATTGACCCAGGCACTTTTCAATTCGAGAGTGCTAAGTTACGAACAATCATCAACATGGCCAAAGAGCCTAAGTTCTCGATTCCAAAGGGTAAAAAAATTCTTTAAATATTTGCTTGCTTCCTCTTAATTTTTGTATTACAATAATTATAAGATTTGGGATAGCAATCGAATCAAGAAATTTAACTTTAGGAGTTCGGCATGAGTGCATTGCAAGTAAGTTGTATCGACTTTTTACTAACTACTTTAAGACTTCCATCTAATCAAATTTCCAAAGTTGGCATTATTGATAACACAATTATCATTATGCTTGGCTCAAATAAAATGACTTTTCCGTTAGATCAAACAATGAAATTTTATAAATCATCTTTACAATAAGAGGAGAATTTTATGGCAATCAAAAAGAAGAAAGAATCAGGTTCATATACAGAGTTACCAGCAAACATTGATGCTTTAGCTTTAAAGGCTTTTAGTGAGCAATTTTTAAAGACTAGATATGAAGACGAGTTTAAAGCAACAAAAGAAGACTTGTTCAAAGCAATCGAAACAAGCGACATGGAAATTACAGTCGGTGAAGGATTAAAGTGCAAATACGGCTCAATTATTATTAGTGATACAACTAGAAAGAAAGTTGACAATGATAAGTTGATTGAATTGATTCACGCTGGGAAAGTGACATTAGAGCAAGTTTTAGCTTGTGTTTCGACCTACAACAACGAAGAACTTGAAAAGAGTATTTCTTCAAAAGTTTTTGAGAAAATTTCTACATCAAATGTAACACGCTCTACGACTTTAAAAGCTAATGCAGAATTTAAAGCAAAATGTGATGCTCAATTCACTTCAAAAGTTACAGCACCTATTGATGTTCACGAAGAACTTGAAAGAACAGAAATAAAAGTAAAAGAAGAAAAAGTTAAATTGTCTTCTCGTGAAAAATTAAAACAAGCTATGGCAAAAAAAGATGAGCCAATGGATTTTGAAAGTGTAGATGACGAGCTTGATGCAATTTTAAAATCATAAGAGGTTTTTATGGAAACTAAAATGTTAATCAAATTATGCCGACTTGAACACACTAGCGATGGGCACAATAAATTTTGGGAAATGTTTGATCAAGGCGAAGGAAATTATTGGTGTCAGTGGGGAAAAATAGGAGCGAAACCACAAGGCGATTCTTATCCAAAGGCAACCGCAGAAAAGAGAAAGCGTGAAAAACTTGCCAAAGGCTATCGTGAAGTTGAATTAAAAGAATCTGCACCTATCGCTGAGGACATGAAAGCAGAATTAGAATTTGTAGGTAGCAAAACATTTTTAGATGATTTGAGTAAAATATAGGAGTTGATATGAAATTTGAATTAGTTCACCCAAGTCGATGTACGGGGAAATTACCAGAAGATTTTGAAAAAGATCATTTAATAGCTGAAGAAAAACTAGATGGCTCAAGATATGTCCTTTATTTGGGCGGTTGTCCATATTCAAGAAGAGAGGGAAATACTCTTCTTTCAAGAAGAGAATCAATATCAGATGGCAAATATGTTGATCGTTCGGATAATGTTCCTCATATTACTTCAATTGATTACGGATTAGATGGGACAATCTTAGATGGGGAAATCATGTCGAATGATTTTCTTAATACAAATTCAATCATGAACTCTTTGCCAAAAGAAGCTCAAAGAAAGCAAGAAGAACACGGCAATTTGAATTACTTTGTTTTCGACATTCTTTTCTTCAAAGGTAAAGATATTAGATCGATGCCATTGAGCGATAGAAGAAAAATTCTTGAGAAGGTTGTTGATAAAATGGGCAACGATCATATTAAGGTTATACCTCAAATCAAAGAAGATATTCCTGGCTATTTTCAAAAAATTATTAAAAAAGGTGGAGAAGGATTAATCATAAAAGATTTAAGAATGGGCTACGGAAGCCAATGGGCAAAAATGAAAAAGTCTTATGAGGTTTCTTGTATTGTATCTGGTTACAAAAAAGGAACTGGGAAATATGCCGACATGATCGGTTCACTCGCTCTCTCGGTCTATAAAGATGGGAAATTAATTGAAGTTGGATTCGCTTCTGGGTTCGACGACAAGCTAAGAATTGAGATGAGCAAAAATTTTCAAAACTATGAAGGTCGTGTTGTAGATATTTTTACTCAAGAGATTCAAAAAGTTGATGCAAAAAATCCTGCTGGTAGATTAAGACACCCAACATTTTTCAGATTTCGTGATGACTTAACACCAAAAACAATCACAAGTGAAAAATTATTTGAAGATTTAAAAGCAACAAAAACAAGATCAAACAGAGATAAATAATATGGAAATTAAAATAATCGATATTACTGAAGACGAATATGAATTTAAAGAGCTTTATTTTGTCATATTGGAAAATGATATTAAGTTGGCATCTTGTAGCTTAATATGGCCTAAAACAAAATGCTCAAATTCAGACATGGCGTATGTTCTTGATCCAGAACCAAGATTTGACCAAATTATAAAATTATTTGTAGATGAAAGAACGCCTGAATTAAAAAATTATGTAATCATAGAAGATTTCAGATCAAATACAAAAGGACTCGGTTCTTTACTTTTGGGACTTGTTGTGGAGTATATTGATCAAAATTTTATGATCTCTGTTTTGGCTTTGCCTCAATACACAAACACAAACACAAATGGAAGAGAAGTCTATTCAGACAAAGAAGTTTTAAGAAATTTCTACGGACAAGCTAATTTTAAAGAATTTGGATACGGTGATTTTTTATATAGAAATTTTAAAGGAGTTTAATATGAAACAAATAGGTAATTTAATTTATTGGGAAATGAGTGAAGTAAGAACTTCACCAGAAGATTTAAGTATGATTGGAATCACTTCTTTCTTGCCACGAAACGATTACAAATCGGCCCTTATCAAAGCTCTTAAAGAGTTTACAAGAAAGACCAGCAAATTTCCAAAGCGTTTTAACGATCATGCTGATTCTGTTATGTTTACAGTCTTCTTTGAATCAATCGAAGGCGATGATTTAACGCTTGAAAAGCAAATTACGATTAAGCTTGATAAAGCCACCGGTATTTTACAAGGTGCCGATGGCACCGATCTTCTAAGACTTTACGATCAAGAAAAGAAATCGATCAACACTCAACAATTAAGAACAATACTTTTAAAAACTTTGGCCCACGATTGTTATTCTGTTTCAATGAGAAATGGTGGTGGAATTTATTACATCAAAAAAGAATACGAAGAAAAGATGGTCGAGATTAAGAACAAATTTGCTCAAGTTGAAGGTGTTTCTTTTCATGTTGTGCCAATCTATGATGACAATGGATCACTTGAAGCTGTTTCAAATGCTACGGCTGCCGATCTTGAGAGCGAAATTCAAACTATTCTAGGAACTATTCAAAGAGAATTTGAGAAAGGAGATTTGTCATCGAAAAGGCTTGAAGGTAAAACAGAACAAATCGATGAAGTTATGATCAAATTAAAAGTTCACAAAGACTCTTTAAGAGAAAAATATAATGATCTTGAAAAACGATTACAAGAAATCGATCGAACTGTCCAAAGTAATATTGATCGAGTAAAAGAAGGACTTGACATGACGGAGAACTTTTTAGATCGTTTATTGGCACTTTAACCATTTAGCTAACAAGGAGAATTTTATGGCTAAAACAACAAAGAAAGTTTCTAAAAAAGCACCTGCAAAGAAAGTTGCAAAAAAAGCACCTGCTAGAAAAGCAAAAACTGCTAAGAAAGCAACGGTAAAAAAAGTAGCTAAAAGAACAACTAAAAAAGCAGTTGTAGCTTCTAACGAAACTTCAGTACAAGCTTAATTTTAATAGGGTGCATTGCACCCTCAATCTTTTCAATCAGTTAGTCTATTAAAAGTATCACAAATATTCCTTGCAATTCCATAATTTATGTATTACAATAATAGTAAGATTAAATAAGGGGATAGCAATGAAAACTCTAAAAGTCTTCTATAACGAAAAACAACAAGTGAACAACAACAAGTCATTCTCACCTTCGGCCGGAAAGCCTGCTAAAGTTTTAAAAGAATGGCTATCAAGAAAAGCTAGTATGATTGAAGTCATTGAATCAAAAGCTTGTTCACCCGCTCAAATTGCACTTGCACATGATATAAAATATGTGAATGAAGTTCTTTCTTGTAAAAGAGAAAACGGCTTCGGAAATAAATTACCTGAAGTGGCCAATTCTCTAAAATACACTTCGGGTTCAATGGTATCAGCCGCTTTTTATGCCATCTCTAATAAAGAAGTCACTGCCTCTTTGACGAGCGGATTTCATCATGCTTGTTACTCTAACGGTGGTGGATTTTGTACTTTTAATGGCCTAATAATTACAGCTCAAATGCTAAAACTTTATGGCAAGCTTAAAAAAGGCAAAGTAGGTATTTTAGACTTAGATCAACACTACGGAAACGGAACTGACAATATCATCAGAGAGCTTGAATTAGATTATATTGAGCATTGGACTCTCGGAAAAGAAGAAAGCAAATATACAAGCGACGATGAAAAATCTCGAAAAATCTTTGATGAGATAACAGAGGTTTTTGCCACTAGATTTAAAGGTTGTGACATTGTTTTAGTTCAACTTGGTGCCGATGCTTGTGAAGATGATCCTCTAGGACATACTTTTTCAAAAGACGACATGAGGAAAAGAGATAGACTTGTAATGAAACTTCTGAAAAAATTCAAATTGCCAGCAGTTTTCAACTTGGCTGGTGGGTACCAAGAAAAGTTTCAAAATGTTTTAGACCTACATAATATAAGCTTAGATGCTTGGGAAGAATATTTTAAAGGGGAATAATATGGGAGCTGGAAGACCATCTCTACCAAACGGAGAAAAGAAAGACACAATGAAAGTTGTACGAATGAATCAAGCAATGATAGAAGAGATCGAGCAAGTCAGATTGTGGCTAGAAGAAACAAAAGACTCTCGATTGAAATTTAATAAGAGAGGCGAAATGACCACGAGTGATGCAATAAATTATTTGCTTCATCAAGGTATGATGGTCGCCAATAGACAAATGAAGAAAACCATAGAAGATTAATTCTATTTAACATTTAAAAGGGGATAGCAACCATGTCAAAAGATTTAAAAAGATGCACTTGTTTACATTGTGGATTCAAAAGCGATGATCTTGTTGATCATATCGAGTCGGAACACGAAACATTAAAAGAATATGTGAAGAGATTCAAGGTGAAAGAACATCAAATTATTTTTGATGAATCAATTACTGAAAAAGAAGAGGCCGTTGGACACGCTATGAAAAAGGCGGTCGAGAAATCAAAAGAAGAAAAAGAAGAACCAAAAGAAGTTCTCGAAGAGCGTTCAGATTCTTTCAAGATTTTAGGAATCGATCTTCTCAAAGGCTATGGTGCCAATAATGGGGCGAAAGTTCCAAAGTTCAATGCAAATTACTACATAGGGAAAGATGGCGATCCAATAGCTAAAAGAAATGCAAGTGTTTTACAAGACATTGCTGAAAATAGAAGAGTAATGTTAATTGGACACACTGGGACAGGTAAATCAACCTTTATTGAAAATATTGCTTCAAGATTAAATCAAGCTTCAATAAGAATTTCATGCAATGGTCAAATCACAGTTGGAGATATGATCGGACTTTGGGCCGTAAAAGGTGGAGATACAGTTTGGATTGACGGTATTCTTACCAATGCCGTTCGACATGGTCATTGGGTTATTCTTGATGAGATCGATTTTGCCAAAGAAGAAATTCTTGCAAATCTTAATGCTCTTTTAGAACCAGATGGAGAATTACTTTTAAAAGAAAAAGGATTTGAAACCATCGTGCCTCATAAAAATTTTAGACTTTTTGCCACGGCCAATACAATTGGAAGAATGAAAAAGTTTAGACATCTTTATCAAGGTACAAATGAAATGAACGAAGCGTTTGTAGATAGATGGAGAGTTTACATGGTCGATTATTTGCCAAAAGAAAAAGAGATTGAAGTTTTAATGGCCATGTTTCCACGATTAACAAAGGCCATTGCAACAACAATTGTTGAAGTCGGTGGAATGATTAGAGCAGCCTTTTTAAAAGAAGAAATTTCAACTTCTTTCTCTACTCGTAAGCTTTTTGATTTTACCGATTTATTGATTCGATTGAAAGACCCAGATGTGGCGGCCGAAATTGCGATCTATTCAAAGATCGATGACGATGCTGAAATCGAAACTATTAAAGGAATTATTCAAAGACTAATGAAAGGTAAAAAGGAGTAATCCATGAAACCATATCAATTTGAAAGTGCCATTGAAAAGCTTGGGCGAGTTTTATCTACTGTTTACAATGTGCGAGTCGTCTTTCAAGGAGAACAAGCGGCAACAGATGGAAAGGTTATCTATTTACCTAGATTAAAAGTTTTAGATGAAAAGACCAAGAAAGACTTAAATGGATATTTAGATCACGAGGTTGGTCATGTGAAGTTTACGGACTTCTCTGTCACCAAAGCGATTAAATCTCGGTTTCTATTTGATCTTATTAATATGGCAGAAGACCATAGAATTGAATCGAAAATGATAGAACATTTTCCTGGCTGTTATTACAACTTGAAAGACTTGAACGATTCTTTGTTGGCACAAATTGATGAAAAATATATGACCTATCCTTGGCCATATCGTTTATTAATTTCACTAAGCAAAATGGTCGCTGGACGCTCTCTTATAGAGGATGCCGAAATTCAAGACTATTTGGATTATGTTGATGAGTATGTTGACGACATAAGAAAAGCCAAAAGCACCAAAGAGGTTAAAGAAATTTGCGAAATAATTTATGCAAAGATAAAAGAAAAACTAGAAGAGAAGAAAGAGGATGAAAAATCAGAAGGCGAAGGCGAAGAGGGAGAAGAAGGCGAAGACTCTAAAGACGGCAAAGGCAAAGAAGACGGAGGCGAAGCTCATTTTAAAGAAGGATCGATGCTCTCAGAAGAGATAGGAAAAGAAAGTAAAGAAAGAAAAGAAATGGAAGCAATATCGGTTCATGATTATATGGACGAGAAAATAGAAAAGAAAGTTGAAGAGGATAAAAAACTTCCCAAATCAGAAATTCCTGAATTTGGAAGAGGAGTCAGTATTCCTGCGACAACTTTATATGATACGGTTACCGATCACACTGGGAAAGGCGATGCAGAAACATATCATCGTCTAAGAGCTTCTATCATGGGCCAAATCAATCCAATTAAAAGAAAGCTTGAAAGAGTATTGCGAGTAAAAGAAAATGCTCGATGGTCTTATGAGCGTGAAAGAGGAGTTTTGAATCCTGCTGACTTTTCAAAATTAAGAACTCAACCTGGCTATAGAAAACCATTCAAGCAACAAACAAAAATAGATACTCGAAATGTTGCAATTGAAATATTGATAGACTTATCGGGTTCAATGGGTGGATCAAAAATTGAAGTAGCAAAAATGACCGCTATTGCATTAGCTGAAGCCTTGAGAGATTTGAGAATTAATTTTGAAATTACTGGATTCAATTCAGTTGATGACAGTCGAGTTTCTAGTGCATCAAAAGGACTATCTTCAGGTCGTAGAAGTGAAAGACTTGATCTTCATGTTTTTAAAGATTTCAATTCAGATAATTGTTATGGATTAACAAAGATAAAATCAGGTGTGCAAAACCCAGACGGAGAGTGTGTAGCTTGGGCGGCTAAAAGATTACAAGAAAGAAAAGAAGAAAGAAAAATTCTTTTAGTTCTATCAGATGGTCAACCAGCAACGGGAGACACTGATGGAGCACTATTAAGAAGTGACCTGATTTTAAAGTTGAACAAAATAAATAAATCAGGAATAGAAACTGTTGGCATAGGAATTTTGACTGATGCCGTGAAGTATTACTATAAAGAACACGTTATTGTAAATGATCTTTCAAAATTGGCCGGAGAAGCGATGGCCGAGTTATCTAAAATAATTTTAAAAGGAGCTTAGTATTATGCAAAAGGTTACTCATGAGCAAGTTCTTATTTGGTTCGGTGACGATACCAGAGAAGACATTGCAAAATATATTTCCTCTACTCTAAACAATATAGCGAGAGAAGAAAATTCTAAAATAGCGAAAGAGTTAATAGAAGAGATTATCGATCTTTCAGGTGGTTCAAATGAAGAAACATAAAAATGTTTTTGTTTTGGTTAAAAGATTATTTATGGTTGATGGTTCAAAGGTTTTAAAAGATGTTCTTAAACATATTGAAGAAATCAATAAAAAAGAGATTATCAATTGTCCAGAGTGTTTAGAGAGAGTCAGAAATCATAATGATCATTATGAGCATTTCTCAGCAAAAGGGAGAGCTTGCTCTTTCAAAGTGAAAACGACATGACCAAGAGGATTGACTTTGTGCTTTATACAATTGTTTTAATTTTGCTTGGCTATTTAATAGGAGAGAAGCAAAATTGTCCTGAATCCCAATATAACTATGAATACGGTTGTGTGAATGAGAAAAGAACAGTTAATTGAGTTTTGTGATAAGAACAAAATCATCTATCCATCAAATCCATCAATAGAAACTTTAAATCGACTAATAGTGAGAGCTTGGCTTCATAATAAAGAGGTCAAGCAATCTTCTTGTTATGGTTTTTGGCAAAACGAAGATGCTAATTGTGCGACTTGCGATTTTGAAGAAAATTGCTTTAAAGCTTCGATTGGTATTGATAAAAAGAAATATTTTAAAAGTTTAGATAACAATCGAATTAGATTGGTAAAAACAATGAGGAGAAAGTAATGGAAAAATTAAAACACGAAGACTATGTATTATTGGCCGAAAGGACGTTGGGAGACAAATTCTTTTGCGACAAGAAACAGCAAAAACTTTTGCACGCTGCTCTTGGTATTTTAACTGAATTACCAGAATTGTACGATGCTATTCGTGCTGGCGATAGAGTTAATATCGGTGAAGAAATTGCAGACATTTATTGGTATGCTTCAATATATGATCGTGAATTGGAGTCGAAGTTTGGAAAAGATCACATAAAAGAAGTTGATAGAAGTAATGTCGATTATACTGGATTGGTTCTTGTTACCAGTGCCTTACTCGATGTATCACGCTATTTTGATCGAATTAAAAAGCTATCTTTCTATGGGAAAGAAATTGATCTTGAATTACAACTAGACTTCGCTCAAAAGGTCTATACATTGATGAACGAACTCACTGTTCTCTTTGATCTCGATGTCGAGACAATACTTGCAAACAACATCAACAAGCTCAAATTACGCTATCCTGATCGCTTTAATACAAGCGATGCCATCGAAAGAAACCTAGAAGCAGAAAGAGAAGTTTTGTCTCAAAATCTATAAGGCCAAAAACGGGCTATTTTTAAAGAGGTAGGGCCAATTTTTGGCCCTTTCTTTTTACCCTTCAGAATCAATCAGTTAGCCATCTAATTTTTGTATTACATTTATTCTTGACTTTATTTAATTTATGTATTACAATAATTATAAGAACACAAGCGAGGATTGTATGAAGAATTTAAAATATTGCTTTGAAGGACATACACTAATAGTAGAAGAGGACGGTGATTGGAATGAAGCTCCAACAAAATTTTACACCTTAGTTAAACCAAATGGAGAAAGAGAATCGGTTGACTTCACATCTTGGCAAACAATGACACAAGAAGCTTTTGAAGCAATTGTTCTATTAAACAATCCACCAAGACCTCCAATGAAAAATAGATGTAGCGTTCCTTGGAACAACGAATCGATCATCAAAGAATTAAAAGGAGAGTAATATGCAAGAATTAACTAACCTACTTCAAAGAAGAAACACAAATAAAATTATAAAACAAAAGCTTTATAGATTGACCGAAGTTTCACGATTACCAAAAGATGTAGAATTTTTCAAAATTCAATGTCTAGCTGGTGGTTATTACATGGTTCACATGAAACAAGATCAATACGGAATGGTTATCTTATATCTTGGTGCTGGAAGTGAAAGCGAGCCAACTTATAGAGTGAATCATAAATTTGTTGATACTGAATCTGCAATTTTCTATGCGATGTACTTATACACAAGAGAAGACATAGGAGTTTAATATGGGACGAATGAAAGAATATTTTTACGATCAATTGGTAGAAGAACAAAACAACGATCAAGAATATATCGAATGGCTTCAAAATGTTTCTTTAAGTTTTAAACATGACATGAATCAAATGAGTAAAGAAGAGTTAGGTAAATTTTTAGATCGCTTAAATTATAAAATAGCATCTGGACGCCATACAGGTGCAGAGAAAGAAACTTTGGCCGATGCTTATCATCTCTATATTAGAAAGTTTGGAGTTTAATATGAGAGTTTTAAAGATAGAAGGTGCTGGTTGTGTACCAAGAGGCGATGTTGAGAATTGCCGACTAAGAACAACTTTTGAAAATGATCATGGTGATATGATTTATTTAGAGGTTCATGGTGTCAATGCTCATCAAAGATCGCCCTCTCATGTAGGAGAATTTCACGGCTATGTCTCACATTGTTTTTATTTAAGAGATGCCAATAGGTCTTATAGTGAATTATTGGCCCATGTAGAGAAGATGGATTTTGAATACTCTAAGCAAGGAATTTTGAATTTAATTAATAAACATCTAAAATGCTCATTCGACACGATCGAAATTATTAATGAAGGATATGATGGCTTTAAAGATCAAGATCAAAATGTGGTAAGAAAGCCAAAAACATTCTTATCAAGATTGGAGGAAGTATGAAGCTAATGATTAAAAAAGTTGATATTGGCCGTTGCTCTCTAATTTATAAAACGCTTAACGATCTAAAAGAGGAAATATATTATTGTTTGCTTCAAGATATAAACGGCATCTCTCTTTATCGATGTTCTAAGCCATTTAAAGAATATGGAGAAGAGATATTTGAACCGCAATCTAAGGCCACCATAAAAGCCCTAGTGGAATTTGAAATTCCAAATGGCAACTCTCAACTCGAAAAAGATTGTAGAGAGTTTATAGAATCAAACGAATTAATCAAAGGATTTTAATATGCAATTAGTTTTACCATTCGCTATTGAAATTGAACTTGAAGAGCTTTTTGAAAAATTAAAAACAGGTATGCTTTTCAGGCCTGGTCAAAGAAGAGTGTTAGAGCTTTTAACCATCTATAAATTACAAGATGAAAAGAGAGCTTTATATTTAAGAGATAAATTTTTAAAAGCTTGTGGAGAATTAAATGGATAATTTAAAAGGCTTCCCAACAAGAACTTTCGTTTGTTCAAGATGCGGTCGTGAAAAAGAAATAATAATGAATCACGATGGAATTAATGAGACCTACGAAAGATGCGTTGATTTATGTATGTGGACAAATTATGAGGGGCCCATGCTGTTTACCAGTCAAGGTCAACAAACAGGTTTTAAAAAGTGTAAATTCATCAAAAAATCTCTAATTCTCGATCAAGATGAGCTTAATAAAATCTAGCAGTTAGGTTAAATAAATGTGATACATTTATTCTTGACTTGAAATAATTAATGTGATACAATAATTATAACAATCAAGGAGATTTGTATGAATATGAGAGAGATTTCAAATAACATAAATTTCTTAACTATTGAAGAACTTAAAGAGCTTAACAAAATTGTCGTTTTAAGAATTAAAAATCTCGATAGCAAAAAACAATTAATGGCTTCAGCATCTCTTAATGTCGGCGATCAAGTCTCTTTCGATTCAAAAAGAGGCTATAGAGTAGTCGGAGAAGTGATCAAAGTTAATCCAAAAACGATTCATGTGAAAACCGAAAAAGGTACTTGGAAGGTCTCACCTTCCCTTTTAACCAAGATTAATACAATTACAAAAGAAGATTTACATAAAATATAAGAAATGTGGAGTTAAGATGAACCTATTTAAGAAAGACTACGAGTTTATCCTGAATCTTCTGAATACTGAGTTAAAGAAACATCATATTGATAGTCAGGAATATAAGTACATCGAAGGGCTTTATGATGAAGTTAATTCAGGATATGAAGAATTATTAGAAATAACTCAAGAGGAGTAAAATATGAACAAAATTAAAATTTCACTCCTACCATTCTCTTTCGTCATTCTCGGAACTCTTGATGATATAATCATCATCAATGTCAAAGCTCTCAATGACAGGTTTTAAAATGAGGTCGTCATCGACGACCTTTTCTTTTGGTTCACTAATTAATTCACAAGAATATTTTCCGTAAGAATCCCAATCACAAATATAAGTTTGAAGCATCAAAAGAACTAGAAAGGTCTTTCCAATTCTTTTTTGACAGTCTCTCCACATATTCCTTCTCCTAACGGCAAGTACAATTCGTTATCCCAAACTGTTAAACAATGGAAGTTGAAGTGACCTGATTTTTTTACGATCAATTTTCCAAATCCATTAGTCCAATTCAAATCTTGATTACGAACATAATCTGGATTAAGCTCACACATCGCAGGAAGAGAATACACCTGACGAGTTTTTCCTCTTGTTGTATATGATCTTTTATCATCGTGATGAATGTGAGAAAAGATACAAGAGCGACCACCAGAAGCTTTAAAATGCTTATCAAAAGCACTAGGGCCATGAAACATACCATGAGTGATAGATATATCTCCAATATCAAGCCAATCGTTGTATTGAACCTCCTTAATGCCTCTCTTCGTCAGTTGTAAAGATGCACCCAAATGGAAATGATTCTGATAGGCGACAGGACAAAACTTTTCTCTGAATAAATCTATTCTCAAACCATCATGATTACCATGAATGAAAATAATCTCAGAGAAAATCTCTTGAAGCTTATCGAGCATTTTATTACCCCATTCAACTTCAGCTTCATATTCAGGCAAAAAGAACAATTCGATTCCATCAGTTCTTTTAATCCATTTTTTAAAATCAGGACTTTTTGGCATAAAAGCAGCATTGTCGATAAAGTCACCATTAATAATTAACCGACGATTCTTCTTTGGTTGTTTTAAGGCCATAGCACAAAGAATTTCAAATGTGGGAATATGTAAATGGGTAGAGTGCCAATCGCCAGCGATATAGTATTCTTGAATATCGTGGACAAGCTCGATCGTGTTTATCTTCATTCTAACTCCTTGAATGAAAAGTTTGATCAAACTATAACTGAATTATTTATCGTCGATTGTTTGGAATCTTTATAAAGTCGAGAAACTGGCGAACGCCATTACCAATTTGAACAAGTGAAGTGCCGAATCGACCGAGCTTTAGACCGATTCGAGTAAGAACAGAATCTGGATTTTTTGTTGGGATTAGTCGAGCAAAGAGTTCAATCATTGAACCAAGAACGAAGAAAGTGGTCACAACCACTATGAGTATGTTAAAAGCATTTTCAACAACCCACTTTAATTGTGACCACATTAGATTACGCCTTAAGAGCTTTTACTTCAGCAGCAACAGCTTTTACATAAGCAACGATCTCGAAAATTTTAGCTCCAACTTCAAGAGCTTTTTCGATTACAGCTTCAATTCTTTCTTCTTTTAGAGATAATTCATCTTTTGCAAAAGCAACAAGAACCTTCATCTCTTCAGCATCTAAGTCTTTCGCTTCTGGCATTACCAACTTAGCAGCACCAGCAACATCGTCAACTTGTGCAAGTAATGGCATTACCAATGGTAAATCCATAATGTTGATTTTCTTGTCTTCCATTGCTTTATCAACAGACTCTCCAAGATCAACTACGAATTTTACTAAAACTTTTAAATTATCAATTCCCATTTTTTCCATCGCTTCCTCCTAAGAAGTCGTCGGCTTTTTTGCCGTCTTGTTTAATTGTTTCATTTATATTACCAGATTGATTATTTTGTTCAACTTGGTTTTTTATTTGATCGTTTTGTTCTTCTTTTCTCGCTTCGGAGCGATTAATCTTTTTCATCAATCTCTTCATATAGAAAGTGAAGAAAACAATACCTAATAATAAAACGATTTTAATAATGGCCTCTGTTTGACCCATGGTAATTAAATCGTAAATTTTACTTATTTGCTCCATTCGATACCCCCATCTTTGAATTGAACTAACAAGCTTCGGCCGGCACTAGAGTAGAATCGAACAAGACCTTCAGCCTTACCTGATTGTTCCATTTTAATTTTTCCATCTTGAATATATCCTAAGACCGAGCCATCAGACTGAAACTTCTTTTTAACGACTGATGGCAATGCAAGATTTAAAGATTCGAGCTCCATCACATTTACATAAATAATATGCTTATAAAGCGTTTTTTGGCCCTTTATAAGAACATAGAACACACAACCCTTATTCTCTACCAATTTTCCCAAATCAAGCTCTAATTGGCCGTTATAATCGCCCATAGCAAGCTCTTTTCCACAACCAATTAACTTGTATGCTCCAATATCCTCTAAGTCTTCAACAATTTCTAAAGAATCTCCTCGTCTTATTTGCTTGTCAGAATATTGACACGACTGACCAGAAAGACATCTTCCAAGAAAAACTGATCCAATAAAGCCTTTAACGGGAAACTCAAACTTATCTTGCTTGGGCCATTCAGCTTGTTGGTAGATTGAAATCATACAATCATTCTCGATACGCTCAGGAAGTTCGACGTCGAACCATTCTCCGTTCTTTAAATCATATCTTGACGTAAGATCAAGACCACAGCCTAGAACTCTTATAGAGCCTTTGGAGATATTAAAAATCTTAAGTCTTGAATCAACTACACCATCTTTAAACAAACAACCATTCAAGCCAACTGCGTGTTTATCACAAATAACTGTTTCCACTCTTTGTTGATTAGTTTCAATAGTAGGCTTCGCACGATCTTGAACAACGGTCTGACACGAGACAAGCACTATGCTTATCAAAATTAAAAACCTTTTCATAATTCCTCCTTAAAAAAGATTCTTCAGGTAGGCTATAATATCTTTTAGATAAACGACAAGGGCTATTAAGCTCGATGGCAGTGCCACATAGACACCAATATTTTGAACAGAAAATACGGACATTAAAAATCTTACTTTTTTAACATGATCGTCAATATCGTTAATTTGTCTTTCCAAACGAGACATACGAGCTTCGACATTATTGGTTCTTTTAATATGATATAGAAGTGATCTGGTATTACGATCCAAGATGATATTTTGTTGATTTAAAATTTCACTATGTTTTTCTTGTTTATTTTCAATCTTCTCTACACTGGACTTAAGCCATTCAAATTGATTAGAAGAGTTTTCATTCATTTGCGTCAAAATAGCATTAATTTGGCTGAAGTCGGACATACTCACCTCTAAAACTAAAAAGGCCCATCTAAGGGCCTTTCTCGGAAGTTTATTTTTTAACCGACAAGACCAAGTCTAAAGCCTCTTTATGATTGATACGTTGTTCATTGATCAAGTTAAACACCAAAAGCTCTAAAACGCCAGTATAAATTAATTTATGCTGAGGCCATAGATTCATTTGATCATTTGATCCACCCAAAGAAAGTGGTATTTTATGATCAATGGTGTAATCCTTTCTCTCTTCAACTGCCACTCCATAATCTGCATAAATCTTGTTCTTCAAAGAAACAGAAACATTTCTCTTGCAAACAGGAATTTGTTCTTTATATCGAAGCTCTTTAAAATCTGGGTTATTCTTGTCACAAAAATAGCCAGGTGTTTTGTTCATATCTGGTTTTAAAACCAAAGCAAAAGCAGAAAAAGAGATCAAACAAAGTAACAAATATTTCATATTATGCTCCCATGATAGTAGCTTTCTCCTCTTGGAATTGAGCTATTCTTGTCAGTCTCCATTTAGCGTAGTTGTCTGCTAGTAGAAGTTTGGCATCTACATAAGCAATAACAGAAGCTTCATCCATTAATCCCATCATACCAACATAATTTGCTGGTCTTGATTTCATTGCTTCCCATGTTGAGGCAGTTGCAGCCGCAGAGACATCGTTTCTTGTTTCAAACACAGTTTCCATTTGGTCATAAACATCTTTAACCATAAGATCGTATGCCACTTGAATTTGTTCAGCTTTAGTTTTTGCAGATGACTTAGCAACATCAAGAACAACTCTTTGTCCCATCACAGCAGGAATTGTGTTGTAGATAGGAGCTTGATAAGCAATAGCAGGTTGATAAGAAACCGCCTCAACAGCAGGAACATGAGTCCACGTTTCATCAATAGGATCAACAAATACATCTGCTTCTCCATCTTTAGTCCACTTTTCAGGCTGAGCTTCAACTGCAAGAATCTCTGGTTGAGCCATTATCTCAGCTTGAACTAAAACCTGCTCTTCCGCCTTTATTGTTTGAAGTTCTAGTTTTCCAATAGCTAGATCAATATTGTTTGGATTGATTTCACTTTCCAATCCAACAAGCTCAAATCCTTCTGGAAGTTGTGGCAAGCCAGAGACAACGTTCAATTTTAAAATTTCAGTTCCATTTTTTACTAAGTAGTTCATCTAATCCTCATTTGTTAGTGTTTTTATATTTTATAAATAATTTATTCATCTTGCAATTCACCAAAGCATACTAATTGAAAAGTAGAATTGTTAGGTGCGCTTGATCCATCTGTCAAAAAAACCCTACAGCTGTTTTGAGATAGATTTGAAACTGTGGTTTGATAAGAGGCGGCACTGCTGACGGCGGCATAGTTTGGACTTTTAAATGGCTTATTAAAATAAATAAAGGAGGTGCCTGTGCCTACATTCAAAACTTGGTTTACGTTATAGCTAGCCAAAATTTTATTATTAACTTGATCGTAAACAACCCACGCTTTAGCTTTGCTCAAATCAGGAAGATTATTCACTGAATTTTTAATCGCTCCAATTTTTGAATTATCCATTAATGATAAGTTACCAATCTTTAAAGTTGGATGATTAATGTGAATTGGAGTAATGATATCAAAAGCATCAACATACAATCCAGATGTCGCAACGTTTTGTAAAATTTTGATCTTATGAAATCCAAGAGGAAGACCGCTAACTTTTAAAGTAAACAATCCTGATCCTGAAGCTGTACCAGAGATAACTCCAGTAGAAGCATTAAAAGAAAGACCAGTTGATGTTGCAATTAATCCAGTTGTATATCCAGATAAATTTGTGACTCCATTCACTGAATATGTTTGGTTAAATGCCTGAGCGTTGTTGGAATAACTTCTATGCTCAAATCCAGTTCCAAAGAAATAATATTCTACATATCCACCAACAGTAGAAGTAACAATATTGTTATAATTGATAAACGTTGAATCTTGAGAAATTGCCCAAGTTCCTGAGTACAACATCTCTCTAGCACCGACCTTTCTCATTACACCTTGAGCAACAAAGGCAGAAGTCGTAGAAGTTGATGCAACATAATCGGCCATCACGTTATAATCAGCAACCTCAACTGCTCCATTAGGAATTGAAGGCTTTTTTGGTTGATAAATAATGAAGTCAGAAATACCAACAGCGTTTGTTGGTGATGGTCTGCTTAGTCTTATAACGTGGGTTCCATAAGGAAGACCTGAACAAAGAGTCATTCTCTTTAACTTGTTTCCAATAGAAGATGCCAAATACCCTCTTGAAACACCATCAACAAAAAGTTCTGTTGAGTTTGCCAATGCTACATCTTCAGCTATCAATATGTCTAAACCAGTACCAATAAAGGTCAATGTTACATGGCCAGGAGCAGCCGTTTCAAAACACAACTCTGATAAAGCAGTTTGTTGTCTTGCGGTCGAAGCGACCAAAGTTGTAACACCGTCATCTAATGTGAAAGAGGATATTCTTACTGTAGTTAGCGTACTAAAGTCATCTGATCTATTAGCACCAAATTCTCTAAAGTTGATTTTTCTAACAACTTCTTCGTCAGCATGATTCGTAGAGGTCAAATAACTAGGAGAAGCGGCACACTCTGTTACTACTTGAGAGATTGCTCCGTCTTTTAAATATTTTACTACTCTTGCGCCCTTTGTTCCCATAACTCCTGCGTTGTATGCAGACGTTGAAAGAACAGCAAGAGTTTCTTTTTTGTTGCCGATAAAAGCAGAACCAGGATTAATTGAAATGTTTGATGATTGATTTAAAATTTCTATGCCATATATTTGCATTGAAGTGGAGCCACTGTTCCATCTCAGCTTGATTGTATGTTGATTTAAGGATAAACCAGAAACAACCTGTACAATTTGATTAAAGGCATAATTTCTACCATTACTAACTGAAGAACCTGCAACAAACAAGTTACCACCCTCGACACCACCATCAACACTCGCTCTAATATCATATAAAGTACCATTTTGATTGCTCAATAAATTAATACCCGTTCCCCAAAAAGATATCTCTATGTAATCGTTTGAAGTGATAGTTTTAATTCCGGGACCATTAGTATCGTTAATGGTGAACCAAGAACCAACAAATCTAATTCTTGTATCTTTTGATTCCAGCTCATATACGGATTCTCCATTTGCTCCAAATTCTTTTTGAAGTAAATTGATTCCCTTAAAATGAACTCGTTCAACTCCCATTGATGCCTGAAGCATATTTGTTGAATCCAAAACTTGAGCTCTGTTTTGAATAGTTGTGTAAGGAGCTGAAATATACTTTGGAACTATGAAGTCATCAAAGTTTTGTTTCGTCCATTCTTGATTTGATAATGAAACTGCGCTCATGTTTTATCTCCTAATTAAAATTCTTGCTCATCTTCTAGTTCACCAAAGCAAATGACAGAAATCACCCTGCTGGTTTGGGTGCCATCATTTCTAATAGTCGTTGTTTGTACTAAATTGTTCTGCTTATAGCTTATATTAGCAAAGTAATTGGAACCATTAGACCCCAGTGAGGTTTGATCATTAACAGTTGCGTTAGCTACATAGTTTGCACTTTTAAAAGGCTTTTCAAAGAAAAAGATATTTGTACCTGCTGATGGTATTAGTACTGATGCAATATTATTGCTGGCTAATATTTTATTACTCCCTGAGTCCAAGAGACACCAGGCCTTAGCTTTGTTCATATCAATCTTCTCAGGCTTATCAACAATAGGAGAAAACACTCTTGTGTCTTTTAAAGACAACGATCCTATTTTTAAACTTGAAGAATTAATATGAGTTGGAGTAACAACATCAAATCCAGCAGAATACATTGCCACTGTACCGTTTTGAGTAATTCTTATCTTGTGCGATCCAAGAGATAATCCAGTAACTCTTACTCTAGTATTGTACGCACCAGTAGCAATCGTTCCTGTAATAGCACCAGTCGATGCTGTAAAAACTGCTGTACCAAGTGTATTACCAATTAATTGAGTTGTGTAACTTGATAGGTTGTTCGATCCATCAATTGATACAGTCGCATTAACTGTGCCCGAGGCGAAGAACGTTAAGAACTCAACACCAGTTCCGTAAAAATTATACTCGACATAAGATGAAGGCGTAACTGTATTTAAGTTTACTCCTGATTCAAATCCGGAGTCGTTTAGCGGAATAACCCAAGTTCCAGAATAGATAGCTTCACGAATTGCTATTTTTCTAACAACACCAGCAGAGACTTGTCCCACGTTAGAGTTGAAAGAATAATTTGCCATCACGTTATAATCTGCAATCTCAACTGCTCCAACTGGAATAGATGGTTTTTTTGGCTGATAAATAATAAAATCTTTTATGCCGAAATCAGCAGAAGCGTATGCGTTTAAAAGCTTTACTGTGTGGGTTCCATATGGAAGGCCTGAACAAATTTTTACTAACTTACTTGCTTCGCCTACACCAAATCCAATAACTGATCCTACCGAAACGCCATCGATGATCGGAGTTATACCAGAACCGTTTGCGTTGGCAACACCCGAAACTATATCTAAACCGGTTCCAACAAAGGTTAATGTAACAAAATTTGTATTACCAGTTGTCACCCTCAATTCATCACCAGAAACGCTCGCACTATTGGCTACCAATGTAGTTGTTCCATCGTCAAGAGTAAAAGCAGAAACTCGTGCAGTTGATAAAGTAGAGAAGTCATCAGCTCTATTTGCACCAAATTCTCTAAAGTTGATTTTTCTAACAACTTCTTCATTAGAGTGATCAGTTGAAGCTAAAAATGTAGAAGCAGGATTTACTTCGGTTGCAGCTTGAGAAATTACTCCATCTTTTAAATATTTTACTACTCTGGCTCCACGAGTTCCAACAACTCCTGCATTAAAGGCACTAGAACTTAAAGCAGATAAAACTTCTTGCTTCATACCACAGTAAGCGGTTCCAGCTAAAACAGCTAAATCTGTTCTTTGATTTAATATTTCAAAACCATGAGTAGGCATACCGTATGTAGCGTTATTATTTTTAATTTTAACTGTGTGCCAACCAAGAGCTAATCCCGAAACTATGTTTACAACTTGGTTTGGAGAGTAATTTCTTTGTGCCAAAACCCCAGACAAGACAGGCAATACGAGTGCCGAATCTGATCCACCGTCTATAGATACAAGCCAACTGTCAGGGTTGTTTGCAATAATCAAAGAGTTCAGTCCAGTTCCATAAAAAGAAACTTCTACATAATCACCAACAGTATTAGTGTGAATGTAATTCCCATAGGCATTGGAATTTTGGAACCAGTTTCCAACGAATCTAATCCTAGAATCTTTTGAATCAATTTCAAAAACCTGTTCGCCATTTGATCCAAACTCCTTCAAAGACAAAACAATCGATCTTGTCATCACTCTCTCAACACCTGCGATGGCCTTAAGAGAAGCAGACTCAACTTTTGCACGATTCACTATTGTAGTATTCGGAGCTGTTATAAAATCTTTCTTAACGAATGGTTGAAAAGCGTCTTGGGCCATCTTGTGAGGTTGAGCAACATCGTTTAATAGTGTTGCTGTCACAGAAGATGGGTTTGGCAATGTTTCTTGGTAAGCTCCAATTTTATAAACTTGAATTGGAAGACCTGCCATCAATGGAGAGTTTAAAGTAATTTGTGAACTTAAACTTCCCACAATGTTTGTGAACGTATAGTTTGAAGTAGAACCTTCAACTAACTTAAACCCATCAACAAAAACCCAAATTTGTTTTTTGTTATTAATGTCGATTGAAAAATTTAAGTTGATGACTGTTTGACCATCGGTTGAATCCGCTTCGTAAGATTCGGAAACTAAAACACCCATTTGACGAATATCTCTATTCGTTTGTTGTTTTACTTCTAAGTAGTTATTTAATTGTTCTGATTTCATTTAAACCTCATTAATATTTAATACAATAAGTAACATAAATATTTCTTGAACGTGATTCAGAAGATGTACGAGGAGTGCCATTAGTACCATCAGTTACTCCTGCACCGCCTGTATAAACTGTACTTGCTCCACTGTTGCTACCTGAGTAATTAGAGAAACCACCCAATGAACCATTGGCGGCATTATAAGCTCCGTTTACAGTGTGTCCATGTCCTTGTAAAGCATCTTCCTGCATTGATCCAACTGAAAAAGACGAAACTCCACTTTGAAGAACTCTTGTTTGGTTATCTGGGTCTTCATATTGCTGAATGATACCGCTATTTGTTCCAGATATTGCAATTTTTGTTCCTGCAAGTGCGTTGGCTTTAGATGTAGCAAAGGCCAAAGTATTTGCATCGACAACTATCGCATAATAATCAGTCGATGCTGAAAGACCTGTTAATGTTCCAGATGCCAATCTCACTCTCATACCAGTTCTGTTAAATTGATGTGATGTAAATGTTGCATTGTTTGAAGAAACCGATCCGCTCCCAGTTACAGTCGTTAGACCCATCACTCCTCTTAGGAATTGTCCACGGTAATCAGGTAAATTAAAAGTTGTACTTCCATCTCCTGCACCATAAAGAGTCCCTAAGGCACTAAACAAAGCAGAATAAGTATTTCTACTAACAGCACTACCGTCTGGCTTTAAATAACCTTGTGGGCAATTTATTGTGGCCATAATAATAATTGATCCTGGTGGCGTTGATGTTACAACTGCCCCATAAGAAAAATTTGCAATTAACAATAAACTAATTAATATTTTTTTCATTTAAACTCCTACGTCTTCTACTGTAAAATCACGACTACTCAACGATGTACTGGTTCCACTAGCTAGAACAAAGTAAACATCTATTTTATTAAATCCTATTGGAACATTAAAAGTATTACTATAATTTACAAACATACCCCACAAGGTAGAACCATTATTGCTTGTGGTGACATCTATACTTCTCTTAACTCCGTTTATAAATATAGCTATACCAACACTAGATGAGCTACTTGGCATCGAACAGTTTGCGGTAATCCGCACTCTGCCTGTTTTACTTAACATTGTCACACTACAATCTTTTAAAGGCACGCTCGTTAAAGAAGTTGTACTGACAGTATCGGTACCTTTAGTGCTGACCATGTTACTTGGAATATAGATATCTTTCTTATTAAACTTTCTTAAATCTAAAAATCCATTGTTACCCAAACTCAAAGTGTTTTGAACGACATAAGGCCCATTCAATGTTGGAGCATGAATAGGAGAGATGATGTCTAAAGCATTGAACACTAAAAAGTTTGTAGTATTGTTTGTTACTCTAATAGTATAAAGACCAAGAGGTAATCCACTAACTGCTAATCCAGATTCTGATTGTGATCCGTTTTGATTTAACAATCCTGTTGCTTGCGTATAACTTCCATTTCCATAAAAAGATATAATAGCAGTAGAGAAATTGGTTGTATTTAGAGTCAAGCCATTGAGTAAGACTGTGTTATTCGCTGATCTATTCGTATCTGCTCTAAATCTAAAATCAAAACCAGTTCCAAAAAAAGTATATTGTAAATACCCTCCGCTAGTTTGAGTGTTTGTTTCTTGTCCACCGATTTCTGTCGGAGCAACTTCTAAAGCAGAAACCAATGTTGACCAAGTGCCCGAATAAGTAAACTCACGTTTACAAGTCTTTCTAATAATACCAATTGAAGGTGAATCTACTCCTGTTGTTGAAATTGTATTTCGAACAAAGTCAGCTACTTTATAATATTGAGCGAGTTCAATAGCTCCAGTTGGAAGAGATGGCTTTTTAGGAGCGTAAATATTAAATCTAATCACTCCAAAAACAACAGAGCTTCCTGCTGTTCTTCTAATTTTTACAGTATGTGTACCATAAGGTAACCCAGAACAAATGGGAAGATTATGTGGATTGTTAAAGGTACTTGTAGTTATTGTTTCAGTGAAAGTTTGTGTAGCCCCACCATCAACAATTACATCTACCAACCCAGATGTCGGAGCACCTGCTTCAGCAAATCCATAAATATCTAAACCTGTACCTACAAAAGTGATAGAAAACCAATCTCCTGCGTTATTTTGTCTTAGATATTCAACTCCATTTACTGTTCTAAAAAATGCACCAGAACAAACTAGAGTCGTACTTCCATCATCTAAAGTAAAAGCTAAGTTTTGCCCAGACGTAGAAGAGTTGATGCTAAAATCATCACTTCTTCCTGCACCAAATTCTCTTGGAGAATGAGTTCTAACTATTTCTTCATTCGCATGATTGGTGTTTGCTAAATAAAGTGCGGTCGTGTCAGTCGGAGTCACTGACTTTCCAATCGTTCCGTCAGCTTTTAAATAAACAAGAACACAACCACCTTTTGTTCCAAGAGTTCCACTTTCAAAGTTTGAATCGTAAGCAACAGTTTGAAGAGCTGAAAGAGAATTTTTATATTTCCCTTTAATAATATTTCCTGGAGTTACTCTCAAAGAAGTTGTCTCTGTTAAGATTTCAAAGCCGTAAACATTGAAGGAATAACCGTTAATTGCAGAAATTCTTAGCTTAACAGTATGAAAACCTAATGACAGACCAGACGCTATATTTCTAATAATTTGATTAGAGTAATTTCTTCCGTTTAAAGGAGAAGCGGACACAGTATTTATTAACAAGTTGGTGCCTTCTGAGCCACCATCAACAGATGCAAGAACAGACGTGTTTCCATTGTCGATGTATCCAACTAAATTTAATCCAGTACCATAGAAGACCACTTCTACATAATCGTTTACAGTACTAGAAAGAATTAACTGTCCACTTGTTCCATTTGCAGATGCCCAAGAACCTACAAATCTAATCTGATTAAACTTGTCATTAACAGCACCAAAAACAGGTTGTCCATTTGGCCCAAATTCATTTTGAATTTGATAAATTTCCTGAGTAATCATTCTTTGAACGCCCATCTGTACCGAAAGCATAGAGCTTAAATCAGGAATAGAAGCTCTATTTGTAATGTCACTTCTAAATTGAGTGTTAGAAGGCGCTCCATTCACAGCACTTCTGAAAAGTGGGATAACTTGAGCCTCTAATGTTTGATCTAAAAGATCATCATGTAATGCTATCTTTGAAGTGTTTTGAGAATTGTTATCTATGATGCCAACTCTTTGTACCTTGAATTGAAAATCAATTCCTGCACTAGAGTAGTCAGTATCCATCTCAATTGTGCTGTCATCAATTTCTTTGAAGTATGCTTGATTATCGTCTGTCACTCCTGCTGTATAGCGAGGAACGATTTGACCGTTGGCAATTACTTCTAAAACAGAACCAGAAGCTTCAGTAGAATTTAATCCCCTAGTATATGGGAAAGAAAACTTGAATCTTGTTTTCCCACCAACTAAACCAATAGTACAGTTTTGAGCTATTGATGAAGTAGGTCTAGCAAAAGCAGTATAGTAATTTGCTCCTGCAACTTGGCCAAGAATTTTGTGAAAAGCTACTTTATAAGAAAGTAGATTAACCGCACCTGATCCAGAAGTTTTATTCGCAAAAAATCTTAAATATAAATTTGGATTTGAAGTCGGACAAGTAACAACACTTTCTTGTTCACTTAAAGAAGTTTTTCTAACTCTTGTCGTTGTCCAATTTGAATTATCAGTTGATGCAGAAAAAGCAACAACAGGGGCAGAACCAAAATTTGGTATAATGTCGCCAAGTGTTTCAGTGTCAGCATATCCAAGCATCACTTCATCAATATTTGTAGTGTATTGAGAAGCAACACTTTGTCCTAGTCCACCATTATCAAAGTTGTTTAGATCGACTGTGTGAACGGCCTGAGAAACACAACAAGCTGACGCTGTTGGATCAACACTAAATGCCGATTCAAGAACGATTGTCGTTTGATCTGTTACAGTGAATTTTCTCACTTCACCATTAACAATTAAAACATCTCCATTTTTAATAGTAAAAGAAGGAGCTGAGTTTAAAGTCATTGCAGTTCCAATACCTGTGACAGTCTTGGAAGCGTCATAATTAAGTCTAATTAATTCATTTGAAGAATCATATAAAGCAGGATCGGTTTTACCAGCAGAAACATCTGTTGGAGTTGTCCCATCAAGTTGATCTGAAAAGCTATCTCTTAGCATTGCCGAGAACATCAAGTCAGCTAATTCTCCACCACCTGCACTAGAGCCTGACCCAGATGATCCACCTGAACCAGAAGAAAATCTGTTTATTTGAGAGTTCTCGATAATATCGGCTGCTGATCCCGCTGTTTTAAATTTACCAGAAGCATGAGTACATTCAAGATCAATGAATCCCAAAGCAATACCAGACTTAACGAATAAAGTACCAGCGTTTGCTAAAGCACCTTGAGTCACACTCTCAGCAGAGAATAAAACTTGAATCACACCAGAAGAAAGAAGTGTAAAGCCAGCTCTTCTAAACATTCCTACAGTTGAACTAGGCCATGTAATCGCAAAAGTTCCCACAACTGCTTGTGTTTGGAAATCAATTGAAGATGCACTTAAGTTAAAAACTTGTGACTTCAATGCTGGTATTGATCTCTTTGCTCCATCTCCCAAGTCGATACTAGAAGCAGAAAAATTCAACTTTGCATCTGGTGTTGGGAATGTTGCGTGTAATCTTAAAGGAGATTCTAATTCGTTATTTAATCTAGTAAGAATCGACTTGATTTGTTCTCTCGACGTCGAACCAAGAGACTTAAGCGTGTCGTCACTTACGATTTGATCTGTTTGTATTGCCATATTTTAGTCCTCGATGTTTATCGGATTATAACCAAATTCTTATTTTAACTTCTGCATTTTCAAGTAATCCACTATTAAATACAATTCTATTCAATATTGTATTTCTTTGGTAGCTAAAACTTGCACCTTCTCTAACTTCTACTCCGTTTACCAATACATCTATCATAGATGCTACGCCAAAAGTTTGAATAGGTGAGAAAATTGTTTGCCCATTTGTTGCAGTAAAATACTCATCAGCAAATAAAGCAGAGCCAGGTGCAGAAGCCCCAGCCTTTATTTGACCATTCGTGGTCTCAATCATTGCGTATTTTAGTGCCACTTTTTAACCCTCCATTTACAAATAAAAGGGCCCGAAGGCCCTTTAATTCTTAATACTCAAACTTGTAAATTGGATTGAAGATTAATTGTGTTGCACTTAAAGCTTTTCCTACCATGTGAACGTGTTCACCAACAGAATAAGTAATCGCTGAATAAAGAGCAATATCACCACTTGCATCGATATAATATTCTTTTCCTGGCACCAATCCAGTGAAGCCTGAAATGATCGCCCCACGTCTAAAAATAATTTGCCCAGAAGCACCGGCCGCAATTGAAGCGTCTTCTACGATACCTAATTCAGTATCCATGATTGAATTAACTTTTGTAGCTATATCAACATTCCCGTTATCTTTAACAAAAACAACTTTCCCAGAAACGATCGGTGAAGCGTTATCATTTGTTTTAGCAACAGCATAATCAACTGACACGTTATCCGCAGCAACTTTAATCGCAGTCCCAGCTCCAACAGCTAATGGAGAACCATTTGCACCTGTTAATCCGTTCCCAGCAACAGAAGCGTGAATTTTAAACTCATCAACGGCTTGGTTAGCCAGCTTTGCAGTTGAAACTCCAAGGTCTTTGATTCTAAGTTGATTTGAACCATTAAGTTCAAGAGTGACATCATCATATTTAACACTTAGAGTGTTCCCAACTTTTTCAATAGCATCACCCATTAAAAGTTGACCTGCACCTGAAAATTGAGTCCAATCAATAGCAGTTGTATCTAAAACAATTGCACCATTTGTAGTAACAACATATCCAGAGTCAGAATTAACTGTACCTTCTTGAACAAAAGTAAAAACACCACCACGAACTTCTGCTGATGGAGATCCATCAAAGTCAGTCGCTCTTGTTAGTACATAAGGAGAAACACCTGAACCAGTATCACTCACTCTATAAATACCATTGTCTTGAGCTAAGGTTTGGTTTTTTACAAGAATACGATCATTAACAACCGCAGAAACTCCATCAATAACCAATGATCCGTTCGCATCAGCAGTTAAAGTTTTACCAATTCCTGATCCAGCAGGAGTAACAACTAAGTTTGCAGTTGTAGCAAGTCTTACAGCATCTTTTACCAATAACCCTTGAACAACAGCATCGAAATATGCCTTGTTTACAAGGTCTTCATCAGCTGCAGGTGTATAAGTTGACTTAAGAGCTTTTGAACCGAAGTTGAAAGCCGCAGAAGCACCTGACCCTACTTGTTGGATTCTTAAAGCATCGGCACCAACAGCAATACTTAAAAAGTCAGCGTCTAAAGTGGTAGAAGCTCTTCTTTTTGGTGCTGGGTTTGTACCTTCAATCACATGAAAATTAATCGTGGACATCTTCCTCTCCTTGGTCGATTGTTATAAAAACTTTTATTTTGGCCTTTAGCCCCAATCTTCTAGCTAACTCATTCGCCTCAGATGCAAAAACATTATAGTTTGTTTTCACTTGAGAAGCGAAAATTTGAATATTCGCTTGTCGCTTATCTTTCTTTAGCTGCTTGTCATCACTCAAAACAACCAAAGTATTCTCATCATGTTTTAAAACTTTCTCGATCTTATTCATCGGAAGTTTCTTATCCTTTTTAACAACCTTTTCAACTTTACGAGGACGCTTTTTAATCTCTTTCATTCAAACTCCTATGGACGACTAATTACCTCAGTAAAAGCGATAAGATCATTTGCTATTGCACTTGCTGTCCCGCCAGTACAATCAGCAATTCCAACCTTAATCACCGAGTCATTATTGCCACCAAATCCAGCCACTCCTGCCTCATTTGTGAATCCTCCATTTTCAGCGAGAAATACTTCATCGCCTGGCGAGAATCCCAAACCAACCAAAGCATTGGCCAAATTCGCCCCAACAATAAGAACATTGATAAAGTCTCCTACGTTCACAGGAGCTTGTAAAGCTATTCCAATATATCTTTGAGTGTCAGGAGAAAGATCAGTATCTGCCTTAACTACTCTACCATTCGCCTTCTTAGAAAGAGGTGAATTTACTGGGAAAATTTCATCAACTTGCATTGATTTTAAAAATAAGTTCGATGTCGAGACAACACCAACAACAGACGAAGTTCCTGAACTATTCTTGAAAGTCGCTTGATTCGCATTTGAAGCGTCAACATAAAGAGAGTTATTGGGAACCTCAGCAGGATTGCTTGGGTCTATACTCAAAAACTTTGATTTAATTCCTATTACCATGTTGTTCTCCTACACAGCAGAAATTTGGAAGACACCATCAACCACTTCCAATTTATAAATTTGAGATGAATTTTGATCTTTTAAATACAAAGAAGACCACGCCTTAATATCACTTCCCAGAGCATACGCACCATTGGTATTTGGCTTTGGAGGTGTTGTGATATTGTTTAAATCAACACCTGATCCAGAACCACCTGCGCTTGCTCCACTTCTTTCATCACGAACAACAACAACAGCGTTTTGAGGAATAGGTATAAAAAATTCTATTTCAGTATCAGAGTTCTTTTTCCACAATCCTGTAGCAGATGTTCCATCTTGTGCTTGGTGAACTTTCACACCGTTCACAGTCACTTGAACATCAACTTTTGTATTAAGAGGATTAATTGTGAAAGATGTTAATGTAAAAATAGTCTGAGAAGGATCGGTCACAGTAAAAACTTGTTCTTTTGCTTCATCAGAGGCAAATGCAGCCATGGCCTGATCTAATTTAGATAGTGCTGTTGGGTATGAATCTGCTGAAAAGAAAAAGTTTGTTGAAGTGTAGTCTTCATAAGTTGTTTCTGTTAATAGACCTAATCTAGCTCTAAGGTCTTTAGGCAAATCTTCACCTATTGTTGCTGACTCTCCTGAATCTAATTCAGGTATGTCCATCATTCCATAAATTTTACTTCCTCTTCTGAAGAAAATTACTTGAAGTCTATTGGTATGGCCCGAAGCTAATGGACTTAAAGGAACCGACCCAATATCAGCAACCACAGGAGTTAATGCTGAAGAAGGAGCTCCTTCTGGAATATCTACATAAACACATTGACCATCTAAGATTGTTAAAGATGTAATGCTGTTGATTGTATATGTGTGAGGTCTTGAAGCTAAAAAAATCTCAATAGATTGTGTCCATCTAATCTTGTCAGGGCCATTGGCTCCTTCCCAAGAAACAATTCCACCACCAGTAAAAAATAAATTTTGATACTCTTTAAGAAGTTTTACTGTTGTGTATGGCTTATCAAACCAATTAGAAGTCCCCTTGATCTCTTTATTTGAAGTGGCTAAGGCATCATAAGCATCTTTTAAAGAACTTATTGTTCTATCAGTTCTAGTAGAGCCAAAATTCCAATCAAGCTCAAGCTCAAATAACATTTTACGGGAGTCGATGATATTTGTGATGACCCCTCCGCTAGTAGTAACAATAGCAAGAGGAAGTTTGTCTGTATCACCAGAGAAAGCAATAATATTAGAAACGATGTATGGGCTAATCTCAACGGCAGTATCCGTGACTTGAGTGAACTCTTCGCCTTGAGCACCATTGGCAGTTGAGTCCCAAGCAGCGACCGTATCACTTGCACAAGTTTCTTTAACAAGTTGTACCTCCACATAGTTTGTAGCATTATCTACTAAATTAAGTGTAAGAAGGTCTTTCAAGGCTGCTCTATAATTTAAAGACTCGGTAAGTGAGCCTTCAGTATTAAATAAAAAAGAATCAGCAGTATTGTTGATTCTAATTTCTAATCCACCATTATTTTCAATTTTCCAATTCTTCACTATTCGATTTAATGGTGAAAACATTTGCTTATTATAAGCGTGAAATTCCTCACTTAAATATCCAATCAGTGATTCATAATGAGGTAAATCAAATCTTTGGTCGCCTACGAATCTTTGAACTCTTTGCAAACTATACCCCCATGGCCTTGTAGAAATTTTCTTTAGCTAATACAGCTAATTCTACCGTCTTAAATGTGCCAACATGAATGTTTTTCTTATTAATTGATACTTGAACGCAAAAACCCCCATCAGAGTGTGGGAATATCCCTCTAATTCCAACTTTGCCAGTAGCTCTTGAATTTAGGGTATTTAAACTATGATCAGCTTCTCTTAGATTATTTCTACGACAATCTAATGAATTTTGATTAATATGATCTATTAAATTTCCTTTTTTAACTTTACCAAATATTAATTGATGAAGATATGTGTCAGTTTGACTATGAACTGCATACAAGCCATTACCACACTTTCTCAAAGAAAATGTTTTCCCGAACTTCTCTAGTTTTTCAATATCTTCAATGTCAATCATAACGGTTTCTTTGCGAAAATTTCTTTTAATATCCCGAAAATATACAATCGCACAATCTTCTTTAATTTCAATCTTATTCATTATATTCTCCTAACAAACGGGATCAACTATGGTCCATCTAATAATAACTCCTGAGGCGACGATTGATTCAACAATTTTTTGTGCCAAAACTCGTGCCGCCTCAACTCCTACCAAATAAACCGAGTGATCATTCCCATTTATTCTCGGCTTTTGATAAGGTTTTACAACAACATTTACTATCTCACCTATCGAATGATCGCTTAAAAACTCATAAGAAGGATCAATCAATAAAGTATTGTTGTTCGGTCTGCCAAAATATCGTATTAAACTTTCTTCGTTCATTCTACCAAAATTAAATACTAAATATCCATTTGAATCAGGTATATCGGAAGCATCTTCCATTACAATAGTTGTATAAATTTGTCCCTTATTAATGGCCTGATTTAATTTCCCTCTTTTCTTGGTCAAAGTGAATGTTGCGTTGGGATTTGGAATAAATGAGCCGATATAGTTCGGTACATTGGCGATCATAAATCTATTACCAACAGACAAAGAACTTAAATCATCTCCTACTGAGAATTGAATAAGTACATTGCTTCGACCAACAGCATTTGACAATATTTTAAAAGGACGATTGTTATCAACACCAAAGTCAGCACCTGCCAATTCATCTTCTTTTAAAATTTTTGAATCAAAAGCTATCCCACCATCAAGTGAAATAGTAATTTGCTTAAGAGAATTATCTACACTGTTTATCACACCCGAATAGCAATGAAAGTGATGTGATCCTTTTAGTGTTCTTCTTAATGCAGGAACAGAGCTTGGTATTTGAATAACAATCTCATTTGGATTTGATTCTTTTACAAAAACTCTTGAATTATTTTCACCAAAGAAAACTGCCAAAACTTTCTTAATAGTTGGCACCATTTGCTTTGGCATAAAAGAAAGAGCAGGAATTAATTCACGATATTGATCGTCGGTCAAATTAAACTCTGTTGGTCTAAAAACCCCAACATTCGATCCAAGAGCATCAAGATACTGAAGCTTTGCAAGTTTCACATATAATTGTTCTTTTGCATTTGTTACAGCTTCAACGATTCTATCATCCTCAGATGCCCAAGAACTTGTGAGACCTCTCATCATTGGGTTCGTATCTGCTGAATATAGGCCAGGCAAGAACCTGACCATTTTATCAAATTTTTTCATCTTTTACCCTTATCCAACTGATATATTCTTTTCATCAATTCTTGCAAGTTCACTATCTGCAATTGCGATATTAGATGTTGGAGTCGTCATTTTTACATCGGCCACTCCGCTCACTCCTTTTACTGCAACAATAATTTCAGACACAATTACATCTCCTCCTACTGGGAGAGTATTAATATAAGAAGAGATTGCAGACTTAACTTCGTTTGAAATAGAGCTTAAACTTACACCCTCTCTTGGAGTTACATCAACACCGACAAGAATTGGTTTTTTAATTGGTTCTAAAACTTCGACCTGAGTTCCAGCCGCTCTAATTCCCTCATAAGAATCATCGTCCTCTTTTCCGTCGATTGTCCACTGTACCTCTTGAGCAAGGCCAATAAAATATCTATAAGCATCAACACCCTTCTTTTCTAGTGTACTAAAATTTAAAATTGCATTTGCGTTTCCACCAGAGACATAAACAGAGCCAACTTCACCTGATTTTAAAGAGGCTATTTGCATCTTCTGACCGCCATCGCTTGCTGTAATCTCTGCTTGAGTAGAGATTAAAGAAATCTTTTTATTATTTAAAAATTTCTCAATTTGATAAGCAGTAGATGGCATAATTTGAAAAATATCACCATTAGCTATTGTGTTTGGCATTGCTGTTGAAAAGTTTAAAGTTCCAGTAGCAGGAACATAGTTTGCTATCTTTCTTCTTACTCCTGCGTTTGCTCCTGTCTTCATGACAATATCAAATCCACCATCAATTAGTAGCTCTTCTGCCAATGGCCATGTCTCAAATAAAGTAACCTCAACCAAATGAGATGCTGATCCAGCACTTGCTGTGCCTTCTCTAAAGAAAGGAACAATAAAGTTATTCGCTGAGTTTTGATCCATAATGACAATTAAACTATTGTCTAAAGGGAAAGTATAAGGACCAATATTTTGAGATTTTAAACTAGCTATATGTGAAGCGATAGATTCAACCAATGTTGAAGTAAATTGAAGAACAGAATTTGCAATTCCACCTAAAGCTCTTACGCTACCATTTTCCCAAGCAGTAGATGTGATTTGTATTCTTCCAGAACCGTATAAGCTAGCCACTGCACCTCGCAAGTCTTTATTTAATCTCGCAAGAACTTCAGATGCCAAGGCTGCTCCTGGCGTGAAAAAATCGCCAGAGTCAAAAGTGATAGACTGTGAAACACCATCTATAGATAGTTGTAAAATTTCTCCACCAGATAAACCGAATGGTTGAGCGTTTGAAATCATCAATGCTCTTGTGTCGGTTGATCCTAGATATAATTCATCATTTGGCTGCAATGGAGTCACAAGCTCTATTTGACCTAGAAACCTATTCAATGTGTATTCTTTTTCAACTCCAACTTTTTCGGTTGTATTAAATAAGAAAACTTCATTTGCAGAACAAATTCTTAATGTCTTTTCAACAGGAGATTGGGCCAATGTTGCCATGTCTCTCTTCAATCTAACATAATAAAGATCATCACCACCATTAACATTTGTCTTAGTCCACGAGCTAGGACATTTGAAAGTAATAAATCCACGTTGAGTGAATCCATCAGTTTCGTCATAGTAAGGTAACTCTCTCCAAACTAAACCATCAAAAAATTCAAATACAAAAACAACAGGAGCAGATGCCGGTGTTGATGGGTCAAAATAGATGGATTGAAATTTGACATCAATATGACCTAAATAGATATACGAGTTATCGTTATCAAAAAACATCACATTGATGAGGGAAGTTTTGCATTGGCTTGTTATGTCAGCAAAAGCCCCGTTGTACTTTAATATCTTAGTGTAATCTTCTACAACTCTTATTTTTGAATTTGCACTTCTAGCAGTATTAGACTTTAAAGTAATTCTAGTTGAATTACTTGTTGCTAAAGCCAATAGGCCAGGAACCTGAGCTTCAATAATTGTCGCAATATCTTTTGCCAAAACGCTTGAAGCTGAGCTAAACATCGATGGAGAAAATTCAACATAAGAAGGATTGGCAACTTTGCCGTCAACTACAAGACACAAATTTTGTGCCAAGCTCATGTTGTAGCCAGCACTAGCTCCTGATTCTATCGATGCAGTTACTCCATCTTTTGATAATAACTTGGTCGATCCAGCTCTCTTTCTATATAATTTTGTCGTATATTTTAAATCAGTGGGAAAATTCAATCCATTGTTGGCACTTCCACCAGTAACTTGAATTTGCTCGTCATAATTAGAACGAGAAAATATTCTTAATTTTGTTCCATTGTTTGAAAGTCTCGCTTCAATTAATGAAGCGTTTGCGTTAATAACAGTTAAAACTTCTTGTGCAGTAGCTTGAGCTGCATTTTCAAAATTAGTTGGATCAAAAGTTATTGTTTCAACTTGTCCACCGACTTCAACAAACAGTAGAGTGATACCAGACATCACGAAAGGTTCTTCTATTGCAGTTTCAACGAAGGCTTTCATTATAGGAGAGTTTTTAGATTTTACAAATTTCTCTCCACCTGTCGCCAATGGAACAACAGTTTCAAATCCAACTTTTTCAAAGCTAGGAATATATCCAGTACCATCATCAATATACAAACGAACGACATCGGCAGGAATTGTTGGCTCTATAATAGAAGCAGAAATAACACGCTTATTTTCAAGATTAGAGATAATACCTATTGTCCCAGAAATAATCGACTTCGATGTACCACGAGATAATGACTGAATATGTGATTTAATTCTATCTCTTAACTCTTGATCTGATTCAACATCTTTACCATTCGTTACACGACTTGGATTGGTTACATAAGCACCAGCAAAAGGTAATGATTCAAATTCAATTATTGAACCAATAGGAACATTGGCATTTGCACCTTCGGTGACAGCTGTTACCCCAATGTCGATCACTTCAGATTCACCATCCAAGATAGTCGCCATTGAGTCAGTAATATAAGAAACCTCAGCAGAAAAATCTCCTGCAGGAACTTTTACTGTCACACCAGCAGGGACGATTCTATTTCCACCTTGAGATAAAATAATTGTCTCATCAGTTCCGTGATCGTAGGCAAGAGATGTTGATAAATTAAATTTTACATAATTTGGATAGACTGTTATTGAAGAGTAATTTACTGTTTCAACATTTGGTGTCCCACGACCAACAACAACAGCGCCTGTTGTTGGGAAGTTAGTAGCACTATCTCCATATAAATAATTCGCACCAGCAGGAGAGCCGTTTAGACCTGAGTAAACCCCTGTTTCAACCTTTGTTATTTTAGAATCACCAATAGTGACTTTTGTGGTTGCTTTTTGCGATGCCAATCTTGATAGGCCATATTCAAATGCACGATTATCAAGATCAACTCCAGTTGTTGTATCGAGAGAATATGAACGGATAATCTCTATCATTTGAAAATATTGTTCATCATCTTCTTGAGCTGCCGCTTCCAACATCGTTGTAAATACCGATCCATAGTTGACATCGGTTAAAGGTGTTGTGGCGATCAAGTGATTGATCATCTCTCCTATAATTTCTGGATATGTACGAGGATTAAACAAAGCCATTCAAACTCTCCTAATTTTGTATAACTAAAGGAAGTGGTACAGGCTGACTGGCACCCTTCAATTTAATAAGCATATTAATATAAATGGTATTTCCTTCTTGTTTTAATGTAATAAAAGGAATACTGGAAATTCTACTGTCAGCACTGAATGAACCAACTATTTCATCTTTTAATTGTGACATTTGTAAATTAGATTTTCTTCCGATCTCAAGTGACGTTCCAATTTGAGGGTGTCTTTTTAAAGAGCCCTTTTGATAAGCGAATTTTAAAGTTGTCGCTTGAGACATATTATCCATGCCCGCAATCAAATCCAAATCCTTAGTATTTGCAATGGCCAAATCGCCATTGTCATCTAAACGAATATCAACTCCAAGGTTCTTTTCAGACTCTTGTAGATCGGCAGTAATATTGTATTCTTTGTTTTTCGCAATACCAGTCTTTCCATTCGCTGTATATTGAGGGATTAGAATAGTGTCACCTGGCTTTAAAACGCCATTCCCACCGCTAGCAGACACATAGGGTGGCTTTAAATTATTGAGTAAAACAATGTCTTTAAATTTATCTGGATCGCCCAAATGCTTTGTAGCGATAGTTTGGATATTGTCATCTTCACCAATATCGACTTGTTTAGTAGAAGATGGAGTTTTAATATCTAAATTTCCAGAAGTGTAATTATTAATAACTTCACTATTAACTTCAGCTACATTCTTTTCAAAAACTTTATCTTGTAGTCCAGCAACTAATAAAAGACCTTTTTCAATTTTATTAAAACCATTAACAATACCACTTTCTTGATAAGTTAAAGTTCTAATATTGCCAGCGACCAATGTCGAACTTCTGCCAACAAATTTATTATAATCAGATGTGTTGACACCTAAAGCGTCACACACATTGGCCCTAGCCGTTGTGCAAGAGTTTCTTAAATCATCAATTGCTTTTCTTGTGACTCCAAGTTGAGTTAAAGTCATTGCCTTTCCACCTCTAAAGGCAGCAATAGCTTGTTGAATAGCAAGAGTTGGAGCCAAAATTACTGCATTAATATCTCTTTGAAGTCGATTAACGATGGCAAACCCAGCCTTAATTAATCTTTGCCCTTCATCTAAATATTCAAGTGCCTTGTCTAACTTCTCATCTATTTCTTCTAGTTTTGCCAAAAAGCTATTATCAACTTTAAATGCGTTTTGATTAGCAACACCAATACCTTTCATTTGTATTGTATAGTCATAAAGATGTGGTCTTCTAGCACTTCTTTTCATTGAAAATTTTATAGGTTCGACGTAGAGGTATTCGTCATCTTTGAAATTTTTAAAAACCATTCTAAGCTCATCGCTTCCAGCTCCACGCTTGGCCAATCTTTTAGCCTCGACATAAACACGAAAGTATGATCTCAATTCATGAAACTCTTCATATCCAGAATGTCCCTCTTGTAACACCGGCCGACCATCGTTGGATGCTCCACCTTCTTTTCTGTTAGGAGAAATTCCAGTAGTTCCTGAAATAGTAATATCTTTTAAAACTTGACCATGATGCTCAACAAGAACCCCTCGAAGAGTAGGAGTTACTTCAATGGCAAAAATTTCATCTTGTGAAAGCTCTTGAGGATTGATTTGCAATCTAAATTCTTTCCAACCATCAGACTCGAATGTGAAACCGTCCTTATCTACATCATAAACTTGAAAGGCATAGCCCATCGACTTACGCCATTCCTGATTGTATTCATTCTTAAAATTTGTGATTGCTTTAACATCGAATTGATCATTTGCGGTAGGATAAAGCTTTTCGTCGCTTCCAAGACCAAAGATGTTGCCAGACATTATGCCTTTGACATTGCTTAGTATGCTTCCAAATGCCATTACAACTCCTTAATCAATCTAACTTGCTTATCTAAAGTGTAAGCTGATACGTCATTACTCAATCGCACATTTAGACCATCTATGTCTAAAATCGTACAAATCAAGGAAGGACTGACTTCATCAATTATTTTAACCGTATCAGTCACCGAAAGACCAGCAACATTTTCAACTGTGACTATATCGGAATTTAACGCAGTTATTTTCTTCACATTCAAATAGACTTCATATTCGCTCTTTTTAGCGTTTTCTCCTGCGATCTTGGTGTCTATAAAGGAAATGATTAAATCAAAGTTATAATAGTTTCTGAGAGAGCCATAAGCGAGATTTACTCTAAGATCGATCCATTTAAACAAACTGGCATGATGACCAACACCTGAATAAACTCCCTCAGCGTCTTGACTGACTGTGCCCAATGCTGTTGTAATTTGACCAATTCTCATGGTTATTTGAGAATTTCTCGAGTTTGCCAAGTTCATCAAATCATTCAACTCAGCGTCAGAAAATCTCGTCGTCGAACCAGACACAGGAAGAGCTTGCCAAATATTTATTTCATTGATGATATTTGTAATCAAATTCTTTTCTGCAATAATCTCTGATGACTCGGCTCCAACTGCTTCGTTTGCGTTTAACGCTGACAATTGAGTATTCAATAAATCTTCCCAAGATTGTACCGCAGTATCCAGTGCGAGTTCTGCTGATAACATGAAGGCCAAATCAGGAACAAGAACCAATTGCTTTCGCTCAAGATCGGTCCAACCATCACTATACTCAGCAACGGTTCCTGTAACTGAAATGTTTCCAGCGACATAAACCTCTAAAGTATGCTCGTAATAAGGAGTTGCAGGTAATGTTGGTGTAAACAAGGTTGATGTTAAAATCTTTGCATACAAAACATTGCTCCCATCAGTTGCCACAATTCTATGGCCAACTGCAAATGCGACATCGGTATCCAAAGTTCCACCAGTATAAGCATTACTCAGAGAAGAGGTTTGAGTGCCATCTGAAAAACCACTCAATAGAAAATTAATTGCATCAATAACTTTTACGACTTGATCGACCTCATGAGCAGAGACAGAAGACGATGGCAAGCTATTAACCGAATCGATTAATTTCGGAATCATCTTCGTCCAACCAGGAGCTGGGAAATGTAAATTCCCAGGCGACAATCTTCCAGCATTATCTAAAACCACATCGTCATACTGAACATATTGAACACCATTTTTGGCCACTATTTCGTCGTGATATGCTTTAATAATATTCTTTTCATTGTCATAAAAAATTTTATTCGTATTGTCAGCGTCTAGGGCTTTTTGTTTTCCAACAACCGCATCTGCTCTTTGTTGAGTCAAAGAAGCTATAACTTGTGGGGCTAACAATATGGCCCCACTAGCACTTAATAATTGTGCATCATTAAACATTGATCAATCCTCTGTTTTCCATCTCTTTCCAAATGGCCATAACACCTAGTTGAGATTCTCTTGCGTTCGGATCATAAACTCCATCGCCTTTGTATTTTGAATCTTCATCTGACCAATTTGTATATGCAGTCACATAAGGAGAGTATTCAATCACTCCATTGTCACCAATTTTCTTTCTATAACCGAATCCATTAAACTTCTCAGCACGATATAGACATTCAGCGATTGTCCATGAATCAAAAATTAATTTGTCATATCTAATTGCATGAATCGCAGCCTCTGCCCAAGATGACCAAGGGCCTAAACCTCTTGGCACATGAGTTGTCACTTTATTCCAAGGATCGCCATTATGAAGACAACCATCGAATCTTAAACTCGCTTCTCTATAATGAAGACCTGCCACAAACCACCAAGGAGCTTTTGTAGCTTTTTCAACTTCAATATATTTGTCTTTATTTTTCATGATGATTGTAATTGCCCAATCAAGCATCTTTTTTGCAGAATCTGTTTGATCTATTTGACAATGATCCCAAACAAAATTCCAATCAGGAGATTTTGCCGATCCATCATTAATCTCGTCAATTTCTTTTTTAGTTGGAAGAGGCTCGATCTTTGGCTCCTCTTTAGGAGTTTCTATTTTTGGCTCTTCTTTTGGTACTTCTACTTTTGGTAATTCTTTTGGCTCATCTTCTTTACCAAAAATCTTTTTTAATAAATTTTTTAACCAGCTCATATAATCTCCTATGATGTAAAAACTTTTGTACTTCCGTCTATAATATTAGAAATCACAGGTGCTCCAAGATTTCCAACACCTATTGATTGACTTCCTACTTTTGCTACTGGAACTCCACCGCCTGCGAGATTAACGGCCGAACCGTTCACATCGGTTGCACTTCCACCTGAGCCAACCTTTGTTCCACCATCTCCCTTAAAAGATGCCTCGCCAGTAGCTTGAACATCTGCTTTGGCCCCTTTCATTGAAAGATCACCAGTAGCCTCTATGCTTGCCTTATCTACTGCTTTCATACTCATTCCAGCAGAAGTAAACTTAAATTCGTTGTTGTTCTTATCAACAATAGCAACACCACTATTATCATAAACAACACTATTGCCTTGAGCTTTAAATTCCATCTTCTTGCTAGACTTGGTTAATTTAACCTTTAATGTATCATCTCCATGAGTATTTAATTCTATGTCACCATTCTTATAAAGTTTAACAAAAGAATCAACACCATCTTTGTTTTGAACTTCACCTTTTTCATTTTTTAAGCCAACTTGCTTGATTGAATAGTTGGCATCTTTGTCTATTTTTATTTCAATGCCATTAAATTCATCTCTATAAAATCTTCCATCTTCTCTTTTGAATTGCAGGTCTTGTCTTGGATGATCAGCACAGCCTATGATCACTGGGACATTCCCATGACCTTCTAAGAAAAGCACATAAACAAATTCTCCATCCAAATTCTCTGGATACACTCCTACATCTAACTTAGATGTAAAAGATTTTTCAGTATCTTTTAAAATTCTTTCTGATTGATTATAAATAGCACCACCCATATTGGCCGAGACGGCATTGGGATAATCTTGACCGTTGATTCTGACCACATATTCAATTCTTGTTTTGTTTGAATTTTCTTTATCATCTGGATATAAAACACGAATAACTTGTCCACGATATAATCCAAACAATTGATAGTGGTCTCTTGTTGAAATTTCTCTTGTTGGCGTCTTACTAGAAATCACACCGCCATCTTGTCTATAGCTCATCGTTGAGACTCCGTTTTAGCCAGATAGTTAATATCAATATCTTTATCTTCTTGTCCAAAATCACCTTTATGAACAATGTCTATAAAAATGTTTTGTTGATCTTTGAATTGACCATGAGACAAGGTAAATTTTGTTGTCCATTTATTTGGGAAGCTCCACTCGTGTTCATAGCCTTCGATGAAGTAAATTTTCTTTTTCGCATCTTGAGATGTTGGTAAAATAACTAATGCCTTTCCTAATTCAGCTTCTAAAACACCAGTACACTCAATAGTTCCTGTCTCATATAAATGATTGGCATAATTTTGATCATACAATTGGAGCATGAAGCCTTTCCATAAAGCTATTTCAGGCCCAACACTAGCCGCATCTTGTTCAGCGCCAGTACCATTCACATGACAAAACTCTAATATTTGATCAAATCTCTTTAGCCCATGTCTTTCGATTGAAGGGCCTAAAAATGTTGGATTTGAAAATCCTTGAGTTTCATTGTTATTGGCTGCATAAGCAAAAACGTGTTCCACGCTGTTTATCGGTCTTAACCAATAAAGATTAAATCTTGAATGATCATCTTTACCCATGTCTTCATAAATTATTTCTGATGGATGAATTTCTAAATAATTTTCATCAGAAAGTTTTTGTAATGTTTTAACACTATTATTTAATTTCTCTAACATTAATTTTTTAGAAGAATCGTTTCCTATATGAGTTTCAAAAAAAGGCGTATTAAGAGGTCTTGGCTTAAGAAAAACAGTTGGGAAAACATTTCCTTGATTATCTCTTGTCTCTTCAAAATACAATTCATTAACAAGCTCATTAGAACTTCTCTTCATCATGTCATATAAAGATCCATTTGATCCCAGCGTGATCATTTGACGTGCTTTATAGCCAGGCAAATTTGATTGTATATTTCTCTTCAAAATATCATGAAATTTAGCCTTATCTTTTCCTGCATTGAAAACTTTTGCTAGGGCCGATGGTATTCTCCAATTGTTTAGATCATTGGTTCTTCCAGTTTTTAAATTGGCTCCATTACCTAAGAATATATCAATCAACGAATCAACCATTTTGTCAGGTGATCCAACCAACTCAAAACCTGCGCCTGCCAATATTACTCGATTCAAAGTGTCTCTTTGAACAGCGTACGGATCGTACCATACATCTGTTTCTTCAAATACTTTTCCAAAACCACGACCTGAGATCACATATCTTAACTCAACTTTATCATCGTCCTCATTCTTTTGAAGCGATCTTGAAATACGATCTATGTTTCCAACAAGCATCATGTTCTTATTGTTATTCTTGCCTTCTTTGTATCTATCCTTGTCTTGAAAATCATCTTGAATATAAAGAATTACCCAATCGCCAGGACTCAAAACTTGCTTCCAGTTTCTTGAAGGCAATAAATTAACCGAGAATGTTGAGCTTGGTTGCTCAATAGATTTGGAAATTCTCAATGAAGATATTTCCTCTTCGATAATTCCTTGTTGTATGCCCATGATCTCATTATCAGTAAAACCTCCAGTATTCGTATTCGTTGGAATACCAAAATTTTGTTTTTTATAATGATAGTAAACCAGAGAAGCATAAGATGTTCTTGAACCATAAGAACTTCTTGAACTCAAAGGAAAAGCAAAAGGAGTATGACGCTGATCTAATTTATTCGACATTATTTACCTGTTCTACCATTATTAAAAGAAGCATTAGAAGGCATACGAGAGCTACCAACACTTCCTTTTGTTCTTAGTTGTTGAGTTAATTCTTTAATTGCCATTGTATTGTCCACCAAATATGGATCGCCATTATCTCCAGACATAGAAGCAGAAGGACCTGCTACTGCACCACTCTTAGGAACGGGCTTTGACGGAGTATCATCGTGCATAAACTCGCCACCAATAGATGCAGCCATACCTAAACCGCTTGCCACATTCCCTATTCCTGGCACAACACCTATGGCATCACCAGCTAAAGAAATCCAATCACCAGCATCGGTTGATTCGCCTTTGTCCCACTTATCTTTGATGTCATAAATATCTTTCATCATAAAACCAGCAGAGGCAATATTTCCTGCGAAAGGAATCATTTTTGAAGCACCTTTAGCTAAATGTCCACCAATCTTAGATGCACCTTTGCCTATGGCCTTACCCATTCCCTTACCAACGCCCTTTTCAGCCAACTTTCCAGTTAATTTCCCAGTAGCTTTTCCAGCCACCTTAGAAAGTCCCAAGGCTCCAACCGCACCAGCGCCAGCCGCACCAACAACTCCTGCAGTTCCTAAGCCACTCATGATTCCTTCAGTATCGCCACCCATGGCCTTGATTAATTCATCTATTTTTGCAGCCAATCTTGTCATTGGTTCAGCAACATTATTTGCCATTCCATCAACAATTCTTGAAATTTGAGCATCAAGATTCTTAATTGATCCGTCCATATTCGACATAGTATCTTTGAGTTTATCTTCAGGGGATTTGGCAGCATCTTTTGCCATTTTATCCAAAGTATCCAACGAAGCTCCATTTTTAGCAGCCGCAAACATTGACATACCTTCACCTGGCTTCACTCCAAGTCTTTTGGTAAATTCATATAATTGTTGATCTGGACTCATTCCAGATGTGCTATTCATAATGTCGCTAAAAGTATTTTTTATAATTTGACCGCCAGAAACACCGAGTGATCTTGTATCGACTCCTGCTTTTTGCAATCCTGCCATGGTCTTTGAATCGACAGACCCAAAAATTCCCATCTCTCTTCGCATTTCAAGCATAGATGCTGAAGAACCTGGGGCCGAAGCTCCAATCGCTCTAATGGCCTGTGCCTTTTGAAACTCATCTCCATTAGTAAAGGCATTATTCATACCTCTCATCGCATCGAAAACTCTTGATGGATCGTTTTTGAAAAATGGGAGAGTACCGATAGCACCTGCCATTCCATTTAGTGAATCAGAATTAATATCGATTCCTTTGCTCATCTCAGATAAAAAGCCCGTCATCGATGATAAGTATTCTCCAATCATCGGGCCTTCGTAACCAGCACCTCTCGCTCGAGATGTAACATCAGTTAAAAATTTCCCTTGATCTTGAACGCCTGCTCTTCTAGCTACACCAACAGCATTTGCACTATCAGTAATTCCATAAGCTCTTTCCATTTTGTCAGCAACATCTGTCAAAGCAGATAGTTGTTTGCTAGACATTGGAGAAGCTTCACGAGCTAGTTCAGAAGCTCTTTGTCTTCTTTCTTCAGTGGTAAAACCAAGATTAGATGATTCACTTGCATATCCGCTATCAGTCGTTAGAGCCCTTTGTGACATACGACCAGAAGCCATTTGAACTCTTCTGTTATAAAGAGACATGATTCCATAGCCACCTGCCAATAAAGACATCGTAGAACCAAATTTAGACATTCCAAATGGCCCTGAACTCTTTGGCTCAGTTGGCTCTTTAGGAATCTTGTCTTTAGGATCAGGAGTATTTGCCAACTTCTCACGATAGTTGACAGTTTCTTTAATTTCTTTTTTTAATTCTTTTGCATGAGCTACGAGCTTTTGCCATTGAGCTAAATCCGATTGTTTAATTCCACCTTTGCCCAATCTCTTAATTGCATCGTTGGTTGAATCCAATTCTTTTCTTAAATCTAAAACCTTTTTATATAAATTCTCAGTTGGGCGTGAATCAACTTGAGCTTTACCAACACCTTCAACCGACTTCTTTGCCTCGTCCATTTGCTTCTTAAAAGAACGGGTATCGGCTGTAATCGTGACTCTAGCTTGTTTAGACATTGTTATACTCCAAAGTTATCATCAAACTCTTCGTCACCAAGAACTTTTTCGCCATTGTCTTTGACTTTGGTCACCACTTGTTTAGGTGGTAAATTTCTTCCTAGATTTTCGATAAGTTGTTTTTCTTCTTCCTCGCTCAATTCTATATCGGACTTATATTTCGATAAATCGATTTGTTTCTTTTTCTTCCAAACTCTTTGCATTGATGCTTCTTGTTCTGGACTTAATTGACCGTCCCAATCTTCTTGAGCTTGTTCGTTATTTAAGAATTTAGTAATTTCTTCTGGGTTATTTTCGTAAAAGTCTTCCAAATACTCAATTACCAGCTCTTCTAGAGTGTGTTCTTCGTATTTTTTGTGTGGACCATATTTCTTGGCCCACCATCTTTCTATCTTTCTTCTTGGATTTTCTAAATTGGAGATCGCTATCCGATGAAAATTGTCCGAATTAACTTCTATATTCTCAAATAAACGATTGATCTTAAGGAGCTGCAACCTCATTGGCATCGCCTCCACGCATCTTTTTTATCCATTCAGCTTCAAACTCCATACACTTTGTATAGACGCTCAAAACAACATTGGCATCATAAAGAGAGCCACCAAAGTCAGCGGATTGCCACCACTCAGGAAACTCTTTAAGCGTGAAACGCAAAGTAGAAATAGCCTCATTGTATGCCACAACATCTGGATCAAGAGTTCTTAAGTCTCTTCCCAAACTTGCTCTCATGGCATCTATTTGACTTCTTTCACTTAATGTTGGTCTTTTGTAAGTAAAGTCACCGACCCAATTGATTCCAGTTTCTTCACCTTTAACTTGAATTTGGAACTTATGTTCCATTTTTGGCATTTCGTATTTCATTTCAACCTCTCAAACTAACTATTTTGTCTCGACATCGAGAATAACAAAGGTTCCGTTTTATTTACGGAACCCCTGTTATAAATTTAACTATTGACCAGCCTCATCAGAAGATTTAATTCCCTTGAATGACCAAGTTTCGCTCATTAGTCCACGAGCATCTACTTGAGTTTGACGAGATTCAAGTTTTACACCTTCCATAAGAAGTAAAACAGCACCAGTTGTCTTGTCGATAATTTCTGCTGTCATTACACCTTGAGAAAGAATCTGATTAAACTTAGGCATAATACCAAGTTGTTTAACCGATTGATTCGCAACTCTGAAGTTTTGACAAGACATATCTACTCTATAACCAACCTCAGCGTGTTCGCTTACTGCTAAGTTATCAAGTACATTTACCTCTTCCAACTGAATTTGTTCATTATAAGTTACGCTTGATGCGTAAGCTACTTGGTTTCCGTTCAATCTAAATATGGCTTTCGCCCCTGTCATTACATTGCTCATTGCCTACCTCCTTACGCACTCATTTTGATGTCTGAAATATAAATTGTTGGAAGGATAAAATCGATACCTTGAACTGGTGTAACAGAACAATTGATTTTAGCCGTGTTCCCTTCAACGATAACTCTTAGGTCTTTATAACCAAGTCCTTCGTTAAGATCGTCACCAACAATAATATCGCCTTCAAGTAAAGTTGACATTCTTGCTTTAATGAAGTTTGCGATTGCTTCAGCAGTTCCAGTTTTAGCTTTTGTTCCTGTGAATTGAAGTTCAAGATTAAATCTCAAATCATAAACAATATAACCAACTGCTTGAACAACTGATTCTCTATTCCATACGAATGAAGGATCGATACCATAAGAAGTATTGCCAACTACAGTTCTAAATCCACCATTATCCATTGGCTCAACAATCCAACAGCCAGCTTCGATCATTTCATTGAAATCTTTTCTTGGGTTCCATGAACCATCTTTTACTCTGATTCCATTTACATTGATGAATTTGAAAGTTAATGGTTCACCAACTTCTGCTCCTGCTCTAAGACCTGCGATAACACAAGCTAAGGCCCATGGCTTCATCCACACGAAGCTTCCAGTTCTATCTCTTACTTGTACTTCTTGACCAACCACTGAGCAATAACCAGAGTTAAGTGCCTTACAAGCATCTTTAAATTCTTCTTTTGTTCCTTGTTTAGAAACATAAGCGTGTCTTTCACTTCTTCCAGTTGTTGACCAACCCCAAGCCGCATGATCAGCTGCAATTGCATTAATAGCGTCAACTTCTAAAGTACCAAGGTCTTCTGAAATTAAAGGAACAACACAATTAATTCTTTCTTCTTTCATTGCTTCAAAAGCATTTACGAAATCAATATTTGCCGAAGTTCCGTCAACAGCTCCAACTAAGAAAGATGAAGTTGTCATTTTAGCAACAGCGCCAGCAACTTTAAGATCGATTAAATCTACAAGTTCAGAAAGACCACTTACTTGTTCAACAAGTAAATAATCATCACGGTTAATTTCAAACGCAACACTATTAATTGAAACAGAAGCAACAAGGTCTAATTGAGAAGCATTGAAAGCTCCAGCTCCATTTTTAACCATTGCTGTGTAAACACCTTTAGAGTTAATTAAATCAACAAGAGTTGAGATAGTGTGAAGGTTTTTGCCATCAACATCAACAAGCTTAATCATTAACTCATCTGCTGTTAATCCAGCTACAGTTGTTGCTAGAAATTTTTCACCAGCAATTTCTTTAACTTCTAAAAGACAAGTAGAATTTGTTCCAGTGTAAACAAGACTCATCATTGATGAACCGCCCACCTCAGGAAGAATTTCTTGTTTTAATTGTTTTTTGATAATTGCGATTCTCGAACCTTTTTTACCACGAGATGAACCTGTGATTCCAAGAATTGTATCAAGTGTTGATGTAGCATCAATTGACATAGCTCCCATATCTAAAAGAGGAGATACTAATTCAATAGCCACTTTTGTACCAACAAGAGAAGCAACAACTGGCTTAGATGGTGCCCATCTACCAACAGTGTTTAAATCAGCGATCATTGCAGCCGCAGTTTGTGATCCTGATAAACCACAAGTATAAGTGTAAGTCACACCATCAACTACAACTTTTAAAGTATCAGTGATAGCAACTGTGTAGGCACCATCAACTGTACCAACTAATTTTGCTTGAGCATCAGCGATAGCTCCTGCAGTTAGTTGAATTGAAACTAAATTTTCATCTTCACCGAAGTTTTTAGACTTCGCTGTGAATTTATCAGCTGCTAAAATATTTTTTAAAGCAACTTGAGCCACAGTTGAAGCGTTTGTTTTGTAAATCACGATTCTTGAAGCACCATTCGCAATACGAGGGTCTTTAGATGGATTTACTAATAATTCAAGAGCGTCAGCAATTGGCCCCGATTTATAACGAGATTTTGCCGCTTGAATTTGTTCTTTAGATATAATATCTAAAACATGAGGTTCTCCACCTTTTGCTTCACCAACGATACCAACAGTACCTGTGTCTGCTAAAGGGAAGCCCGTTAAATTTTCTACTACAACTTTGGTGTATGCACCTGGCTTGTAGATGGCCGAACCATTAAAGGTCTTTTTAATAGACATAATGACACTCCTTCTTCATTAAAAATCTTTAGTAATTAAATCCCATTCTTCTATGCTGGCCAATCTAACATTCTTAACCCGTTTGCTCGCAGCCAAAGCCTTTGTCATTGAACTACTTAACTTTTTAATCTTAGCATAAATGACAAATGAAACACCACTCTCTTCGGAAGTTTCTTCAATAGCACCTATTTCTTTTAAAAGAGCTTGCTTCTGCTCTTCGGGCATTTTTGAATTTTTAATTTTTTCTACTTTACTTTCTTCTGGCTCTGCCAAAAATTCCTTTTTCTTACTCATTTGAATCTCCTATGGTTACAAATGTCATACCAAATTGGACAGGATCACTTGGATCACCCTCAATCGAAACTGCACCTTCTCCACTAGGAGGAGCATGAACACCAATGATGTTCTCGATAATAGGAACAGCACCTCTGTCAAAACTAGCCAATGAGAATATGGTAAAGTTAATAAAACGAGAATACAAGTTTTCTGGCAAATACTCATTTAGACGAGATACGTCAGTCGCTCTAAATGTACCGAGCATTAGTCCTCTGGCCTCTAAAGAAGGCTTCATTGTATTTAAAATATACACGACCAAATAGTATAAGTATTTGGCAAGATCAGGTGTATTTTGAACATGAATACCGATATGCACATTATCAGAAATAGCAGCATATCCCACGTCATCTCGACCGACCAATTCGCCTGCCACTATACGATCCACAGTTTGTTGAAAGTCGGCCAAGCCAGCACGATCCTCTCTTTCTGATCCATCTAATAATTGCAGTGAAATTGTAGGAACTGTTTGATCTATTAAAGTGAACGATTGTACCACCTTAATGTCATATTTCACAATAAATGACTTAATTTCTAAAGCCTTTGTGTTTCCATATTTGGTGTTTAAATAAGGACTAGAAAGCCAACCAAATACCTTTTTCTCAGAGTCAGGAGTTGTCTTGAACCATTCTATTCCTGCTTTTAAAACAGTTTCCAAAAGAAAATCTACTGGAAGAGCTCCATAGGTTAAATCACTTGTGTCGGGAAGCGGTGGATAAACATACATAAATACCTCAAGCTAATATTGTTTCGATTACTTCATCTAGTCTATTATTTATCCAATTCTCTACTTCTGGCAACAAATTTGCTCCCTTTATTCCTGGGTGAATCCATGAAGAGGCAGGAGAATTTTCAGACATGACTCTCCAAGTAATTAATTGAGAGCTTCCACGACCTGCATTTGATTTTTGAACTCGAGTTAGACCTCTCAAGTAAGGGTGAACGGGGGCAGATTTTGGTATGCGTTTAACAGGTCCTTCTACGACTTGTCCTGTTCCCGTCTTAATCATACGATCTAGGCCGTATTCACGAACTGCAGTTTTGAGTTGATCTTTAAGATTCCCGACTGATGCTGCTTTACCTGTGTACGCCATTCTGGCATCACTCGTCGTCGAGTGTCGCATAGGTATCACAACATAAGAATGGCCATCCTTGGCCCGCTTCGCTTTCGCTCCACCCAACCAGCCTGGTCTTACTGTCTTCATATCAAAACTTGGCATACCAAATTCAAAATTATTTGCCATAGCACCAACAAGTGCTAATTCAAATGTTTGCATACCAGCAGAACCTTTGACAACATAAGATTCGCTTTGTCTCAATCCATTAATGTAAGTATCACGAGAAGTCTTTAATCGATCTTGTGCTAAACTGATCCAATAATTTTGGGCACCAATAGCTATGCTTGAAACCGCACTGTCAATCGTTGCTGACATGGCCTCTGAAAGCATATCAAGTTCATATCCCATCTCTTGCAATCGTGATGAGACACTTATATTCATGGATTTCCTTGTCTTGATTGATTAAGTAAATAATCCCATCTCACCAAGGCTCTTTGAGGAAGTTGAATAGGTTTCTTTTCTGCTTGTTTAAACCCAACATAGTAATATCTGTTCTCGTTTAGCATTTCAACAACTCTAAATGTTGGCAACACAGGATAAGAAAAAGACAATACAGTGCCTGGCGCTGGACGCTCAAAAGAAGAAAGCTTCCATTTAATTTTTCTTTCACACTTATTCACTATGTAATCTTCATTAATACAATAGTGCTTTCCAGTTTTATCTACTAAATAAAAAGGAGTATCAACCGAATCAGTGTTCGGGTTGTATCTAACATAATCAAAATCACCAGCACTTTTAACAATCATTTGATTGAATACCGATGAGAAGTCTAAGATTTCTATTTTATAATGATAGTAAACTCTCACTCCTGCTTGGAATGTAATTTGACAATCTTTCATGTCAAAAATGCCGTTTACTTCAAATTGTTTGTCTAATTTAATGCCTGTCAAAGAAGCCCAAGATTCAGATGCTTTATCTTCTAGGTCTATTACTCTGGTTCCAAAACAAAGAGGACAATCAAGAGCATGATTTTCAGAATAAAGATCTGATTGATTAGGACATAAGATAGCAGGTGTTAATCTAATACGAGTACCTTGATCCTCAAGAAGCTTATCAAATTCTTGCGGAATAAAGTCAACAGCACCTGGCTTAGAATTTTTTCTTTTTTGGTATCTATTATCTGATACGACAACAACCCCAGTTAATCTTGAATTTTCTTTTTCAAAATTATCCATTATGCCACCTGCATATTAATTCCACCGTAGTATTTCTTCAACTCGCTCATCATAGATTTAATGTTTTTCTCGTATTGTAAAATACGAGCACCAAATCCTGCGTTTGTTGCAGAAGAAGTGGTTGAGATTGATTGAGATAATCCATCCATAGATAGCGACTTAGATGCGATACCAGCACCAGCAATCAAGTCACCTGCAATATTTAGAGGCCCCATGGCTGCTCTCATTGCGATAATTTCTATGATATTTGGTGGAACTTTCCCTTTTTTAAATCCTGCTTTATATACCACTCTAAACAAGTGTGGAACATATAAAGTTCCTGTGTAAAGCAATGGTAGATACGATCCACCTTGAGATAAAAGAATAGATGAAAAAGTACCCTGTGTGGGAACCAAATTGACTTGTGATCCAACGGCTTCGGCACGAATCCATTCTGGACTAAACTCCATTACATTTGTTTGTAAAGGAAATTGGAATCCAACTTTAGATACGGATTGTACTGGGAATTTATTTAACTTTAAAAAAGAATAAGATTGATAATCATTAGAATAATAATCTTTCCATTCAGTGATTTCTTGCTCACAAAGAACAAGGCCAGGAATTTCAGCTTCCAACCATCTTTGAGCCGATCTAATGTAGAACTCAAAAAGACGATCGGACATCATTTCACCATCGTCATTTGTCAAATCAACTCCAAAAAGAAAATTGTTCTTCAAATCAGTTGGAGTCAAAATTAAATCATCACTCTCTGTTCTTTGATTGACTGTTATCATTAGCAATTCCCTAGGTTTTTCTTTTGGATTGCACCCATAGCTATAAATCGTCTAGTTTTACCACCACGCTCAAGATCAACAATCACCGTTCCATCAGAGAGAGTCGCAGTTAGAGTTTTTGAAATATCAATCTTAATACGGCCCCAACAATTTTTTACTCGAGTCACTTGTGCATCAGCAACAATATTGTCACCATTTTCTGTTGGAAGAGTAACTGTGATTATATCGCCAGTCTCTATTTCAACTGGAACACGACCCTCACGCTCACGATCATAAGTTCTAAGATCGATCACCATTTCGTAGTCAGCACCTTCATAAAATTCAAAAGTTGTATAAACGCTCATATTAATAATTCCTCTGCTTCTACCACGCCATTTAATATTTCTAGGGCCTCGATGACTCCGCTATTCAATTCATCTGCTGATATAACTGCATTTTTCACTTCTAAAGCTTCGATCATTTGGCACCTCAATAACAAAGATCAATGGTCAATTTTCTAATCGATTCAAACTCAGAACAAGCCGAATATTGCCATTGTACTTGTAGCTTATCGGCATCTTCTTTTGAAATGTTGAAATAGAATTTGGCCTTGCCTGGCTTTATTTTCTCGATTCGCACAATGCGATGAGAACCAGCCTCTTTCGTTTGTAGATAGGCTGCAAATAGATAGTTGACAGTATTAAATGTCTCTATTTGTTTCGTGGTGATCTGTTCCATGACTTACCATTAGATTTTTCCTCTGGCTTTACTTCGGCCCTCGGAGCTTCAACTTTTACTTCTTCCTTGAAGTCTGGCTTTAATTCTTCCACTGGTGCATCAACTTTTGGTTCCACGATTGTCTCAGGTTCTACATCGAGAACTTCAGTAAAGCCGTCTGCCTTAAGAATCTCTGCTAATGTTTCATCTTTGATTTTTACGATACCATGACGATCAGTTTGATAGCTTTCGCCTTTATAATCGAATTTGAAAAGTCTTAATTTGTCATTTTTTAAGTTCATTTACAATCTCCTCAATCTAACGAAAAAGAGGGAGCCGAAGCTCCCTCGTCAATATTAAGCAATTGGTTTTGGTCCGATGTTTTTGATGATTACCCATCCACGAGGTCTGAAAACGATTGGAGTGTTGTAATACAACTGCATCCAACGAATTGAAGACGCTACAGTAGCTAGAGGGAATTTTAACATTGGAGATAATTCTCTTAGTGTTAAAACTGACTCATCTAATTGACCCATATAAGCTTTACCAAATCCTGGAAGCTCTTCGTTACCATCTAAGAAAAGAGTTGTTGCACCAGCAGAAGCAATTTCTTTTACAAGATACTTTTTGCCAGCTACTTCACCTTTTCTTGTTCTATAGATTTTATATCCAGCAGTTAAATCGTTACCAGATACAGCTCCACGAGTGATAGTAAGTTTTACTTCCTCTCCATCAGCAACAGTCACAGCCGAAGCGATTACAGTTGCAGCCGACTCTCCTGATTTAGAGATAGCAGAAACTTCATATAAGTATTGGCCAGCTTCAGCAGCTGTAAAACCTCTTGAAGTAGTTTTTGCTTGAGCAACAGCAACAACAGTCGCAGGTGCAGTTGGAGCAAAAGCGTTATCTGCAACAGCAGGTGCAGTTTGGTTTACTCTTAAGAATACTGATGGTTTTAATTGAACAACACCACCACAAGTCTTAACTTTATCAACCACGAAACCTACAGAAGCGTCAGCTCCTACTGGAATCTGGTAACGACCTCTTTCAAAGAAAGTAGCGTTAAAGTCAGAGTGTGCTGTGTTTGGAAGGTAGCAGTGAGTAGGATACATATAGTTATCCAATAGAACTCTTGCTGCATCTTCAAAAACAGACTCAGTTAACCATTTACCTCTTAGATCGATAATATGCTCTTCAGCAATTGACTTAAGACCGTCACCAACTAGGGCTGGATCAGCATATCCGTCGATTAATTGCTTATGAATACCATCAAAAGATTGAGAGATGATTGAGCTGTCGCCAGAGAATAGAGATTCTTCCATTCTTTGTAGCATCCATCTAGCTCCGTTTTTAGTTTCAAGAGCAACCACGTTTCCGTGAGCTGGACGAACTAAAAGCATTGGGTGAGAAATTTCTCTTGTTGTCCCCATGAACTTGATGAAAGCTGCTTTTCTTTGGTAAGCTGAATCTTCAGTTCTAGGTAATCCACCCTCTTCAATGAAGAATCCACCTTTTCCACCGTATCTTGAAAGTACGTTGTACTCTTCTACAGTGTTGTACGCTTTTGACTTAGGAATATCATTGTAAAATACAATGTTCTTTTCTAAGAAAGAAACGATTTTTAATGTAGCATCAAGAGACTCAACTCTTAAAGCTCCACCGTTTGCCTGAGATGCTGTATCATTTGCATAACCAGCAGTTAGGGCTTTGTTTAATTCTGCTACAGTGTTCGCATCAGTTGATCCGAAACCTTCGCCGTGTTTTTCAAACGCTTTTGTATCGATTGTTGGAAACATGGGTAATCCTCCTTAATTTAATTTCATTTTTAAATGTTCAACAACTTCTGGTCTTAAATAGCTAGTGCTTTCAAAATTAATCAAGTCCATGTCAGTACACTTATTTGACTTAACTAGATCAATTAAAGCCTCAGTGATTTGCGACTTGGCCATCATTGGATTGTCAGAAAGTGATTTAAACATTTTCTCTTCACCAGCATTTTCAACTGGCTCTTGAGCAAATGATCTTTCAGCAACCGCAGACTTCGCTAAAGTCGTTTCACTCTTCACTACTCTTTTCGGAGCAGAAGCAAGAATCCCCGCTTGTTCGCAAAGTGCTTTTAGCACAAGACCGATTTTCGCTTGAGATTTTTGAATCTCAACGATGCTGTTTGAAAGAGCTTCAAATTTTGTATTTGATGCTTCTTCTGACTTAATCACCGACTCAGCAAGAGTGTCGATTGCTTCAGTAGTGTGATCAACTAAAGACTTTAGAAATTCTGAAACATCAATCTTTGTTTGAATTTCTTCTGGCAATTCAGACTTTTTTACAGCCTTCTTGCTCATCTCTAGGTCTTCTTCACCCTCTTCGTCTTCTGACTCATCTTCCTCAGTAGCTGGCTCTTCCTTACCTTTCTTAATGCCCTCTTCAGCATCAGCTTTCGCTTTCGCTGCCTTCGCTTCATCAGACATTTTTTCCTTAGCAGGATTGCCTAAATCAGCACCTTCAGGTTGATCAAGATCGTTCTCAGAAGCCTTTGAGACAATCTCTTCACCTAAAGTAGCATCAAGAGAGGCCAAAGCTTTTTCTACCATTTCTGGTGTAACCTTTGACATACTAAATCCTCCCTTAATTTCAACCACACGGTTGAGTTATTATTATTTACTTATTAATAAGTTTAACCACTAAATACGCTGCCATGTCCAGATCAAAATCTGTTCTCTTATCAAGAACTACATCGACAGCCTTCATTAAGTCTTCCATCGCTAAAGCTTTATGTAAAGCTTCTAGCTTTTGTTTCTTTTTCTTTTCTAATTCTTGTACTCTTTTTGCATCAGAGTCTAGTGATTCTGGTTGTAATGCCGCACCACTCACAGTCGTTAAAGACTTCATTGCGATGTCAGACTCAAAAAAAGATTTTTGAAAAATATTCCAAGAGCAATCGGTGTTTACTGGACAATTAGTTATAGCCACATTTCTAATACGGGCCTTTTCAATTGTTTTATCAAATCTTCTTTCTACCTTGCCCTCAACAGAAAATCCTAGCTTTCTGCCAGGAACATTTTGAAGAGCCTTTGCAAGTTCCCAAATAGCATCTGCTTTTTTGGTACCCTTTAAAACATAACCATCTACGGTCCAACCAGACACACCACTCAACTTTGGATCAATACTTTTTAGATCGTCATGAAATTTTGCTTTTTCTGGATAGCCAACAATGGCCGATGTCTCTTGTGAATGATTATCGTTAAAATGACCATGAGACAAGAACTCAGAGAAGTCTAGGCCATCGGCTTTTAAAACTTCACCCTGACGATCTTTTCTCTCAGTTGACATGATACCTGTAATTTGACGTGAATTGAATTTTTCTTGATCTGCTGACTTCTCAATCAGCACCATATCAGGAAGCCAAACACGAAAAGAGCTTTCATTAATGTAAAAGTCCATTTATGCACCCAAGTTTTGAAGTATATTCTCAAACTAATATGCTCCATCAAACTTGAGCCTCTTGTCCAGCATTATTTTAATGATGGCATAAAACTTTCTGCCATGCAAATTTATTTTTCAACCTCATATACAAATCTTGACTGAATTGCTTTGATGATCTCTGGTTTGATCTCAACATCTTTGCCGCAAGACTTACATATAGCAAACATTCCGTCCTGATTCCATACGACCAATTTCATACGAAGTTTTGCCTCTCCTTCGTATGATTTTATCATTTGATCTTTGCAATTAGGACATTCTAATTCTACTTTTGAGGTCACCCTCTAACTCCCATCGAAACCGATCTAGTCTTTCTCTTATCTTTGCTCTCTTGAAACTTCTTTTTAAGTTCTTCGATCAAAGACTTTCTTAAATCTTGCTCTTTTTCGGCTTCAGCCTTTAGCAAGACACTCTTCGGAACATACTTTAAATCTTTATCGACAACCAAGTTAATTGATTTTTTTACCATTCCTTTTTGCATTTCAGCCTTCAAGAAAGGCAATAAAGCCACAGGATCGATAATTTTTGTTCTTAAAATTTCATGTAAATCAGAATCCGCATCTTCTGACTTATAAATATCAGCATGAGTTAAACCAGCTTCAGTCAATTTGCTTTTTGGAATATCTGTCAATTGATCTCTTCCGCCACGCATTTGAACATATTTTCTAATAGAGGCTTTAATCATTCCCTCTTGAAATTGAGCTTGATCTCCCATGTTTATATTCCAACCAGTAGGAGAATTTGAGTTTGTTGAAAGACCTGTTCCAGTTGATTGATAAGCATCATCTGAGGCCATTCTTTTATAAGCATAATTCCAAACAGGCATTAAATGAATTGGCATCCAAGCAGGAGGGTATTTAACTTTACCATCTGCGCCTTTGGGAGCCGCATCGAACATTTCTCTAGGCATTGCAAGTCTGGTCGTTCCTGCCCAATCAGGCTTTGTTCCACCGTGTTCTGACCAAGATTTAAAATCTCCAAAAGTAGGAAATGGAGGTGGAGCTGAAGGGTAAGTTTGCAACCAAGATTGTTTCAAGTATGGCTTTACTCTAGCAAATTGTTTTGCCGCATAACCTCGCTTCATACGCTCTACTTCTGCATTAATAGGCTCGTTACCCATTACTTCACCCAAAGTAAAAAAAGTCGCCTTTTCAAATTCATCAGCGATCCCAGATAGACCACGAATGTTTTTGCCAGACAATCTCTTATACTCTTGAACTATATTTGCCTCGGTTAAAGGCTTATTCTCTTCTTTTAAATTATTTAAAGCAGAAAGAACATGACCAACAGTAGTTCTTCTTTCAGCCTTAACATTATGTGCGATTCTTTCAAAAACATCTTTTGCTTGATTCAAGTATGGGTTTTCACCACGCCTTTGAGCTTCGATCATTTCAGTAATAGCCGCATCGTCCCTGGCCAATGTTGGATCAGCAGAATGTAATTCACCAGCGTGAGAGCTTTCAGGAGAACTCGCAGCCGCAACGACCGCTTCTCTTGCTCTTCTTTCTGATTCTCTTGCTTGAGCAAGCTGTTCGTTAGCTCTATTCATTGCTTGTTCATCTCTTGCTCTTCTTTTTTCCTCTCTTCTTGTTTCTGCAACTCGCTCTGCAATTTGACTTGTTTCATTGTCATGAGCAATTTGTTCAGGAGTTCGAGAATCTTGGCTCGACGTCGAACCGGACTCTGAGGCACCCAAATCTATCCCAAAAAGTTCTTTTAGCTTTTGTCTTTTTTTAGCGATCGCAGACTCGTTCGCACTAGACCCTTGTTCTTGGTTAGCTGTTTCAGAACCGCTTCCCTCGCTCGTTTGTGAAGCTGATGGCGTTGAGCTTGCGGATGATCCTCGATCAGCTCTTTGAGATGTTCTAGTCGCTTCAGGTGTACTTGTTGTGCTTTCGCTTGAAGCTCTTGAAGCTGTTCGGGTTCTAGGACTTGAAGATCGAGTTCTGGTTCTTGATGCTCCTGCTCCTCCATCATGGAGTTCTTCAGAGGCTTGAGCGTGTCTCGCATAGTCCGCATGATCTACTCCTGTATGAGCCTCTTTTAAGTGAGTCTCGTGATAATCATTTGCAGTTGAGTTTGTTGGTCTTCTTAAATTTCTTTCGTGTTGACCAACCTTTACTCTATCGATCCCAATCTCTCTGGAAATTTCTTCATTAGTTTTTGTATGTAATCCACGCATACGACCAGCGATTAAACGCTTTAAATGCTCGGTCTTTCCATGCTCTTGCATATCATCTTGGGCAACAATTCTACCATCTGGCATTTTATACCAATATTGATAATTGCCTGGACTTCCAGTACGCTTGATATACTTGTGCATTGCCTTAAACAAATCATTTTCTATAAAATACATATTCAACCTCAATATTGATAAAATTCTTCATCTTCATCGGAGAAGCTTTTCTTTACATCTTCAATTTTCGTAGCTTTTGGCTTTTCTGTCACCATTTTTAATTCGACATTGCCCATATCGTCTTTAACGAAGCCCATTCCATCAGGAAGTACCATTAATTGACATTGACACCATGGATGAACTGATCCAACAGTGGGAACCCATTCATGAGCTTTTTTGCCAATATTTGAATCTTCCAGTTCAGATAATTTAAACACTCTCGGAGTTACCCCATCTGATTCCAAATGAAGTCTCTTACAATGCTTGCAAGCATCTGGATTAGGTCTTTTATAAACTAATTGATCTGGGCCATGAGCTTCACGAATAGCATCATAAAGACCATTTTGAATTGAATTGTTCATTTCAGTAAAAGCCACTCTTTGCCAATCACGACTTTTATCATCAATCATGTCAAAAAGTTTTGTTTTTAACTGTCCGACTGTTTCTCGATTTTTTATTGAATCAGCAACACCATCTCTTAAGGCTCGCAAGGCACTTCTTGTTTCACCAATAGTAGTGGTACGAATATCTTTAAGCATATCGTCTTCAATGCCCTTGATATACTCGCCAGCGTGTTCATTGGCCCAATTAATTGCCTTATTCTCAACTTGAGTGATCGGTCTCTCCATTGCTTGTTTCATCAGCTCTTCATAAGTCATTCGTGCAGCCTTCGCTCCGACTGCATTTGCAATTTTACCAAGAGTGTAAGCATCACCAGAAAAATTTCTAACAGATGGTCTTAACAATCCGGCCTCTTTGAGCATATTGATTTCTTCTGAAGAAAGAGTTCCTTCTCCAAAAGTATCACGACGAAAAGCAATAAATCTTTGTCTGATTCTCTTTTCTAATTCTTTGAGTTGTGCTTTAGTCAACATATTTATTAAATAATCCTAAAAGTTCAGGAGCTTCTTGTAAAAGAATTTCTCTACCGTCCTTTTGCCATTCATTACCCAAAAGATTTGTAACCGACATTACGAATAATTGTTTTGGGAAATTAGATTTAACCATGTCGATCAAATCTCTTTCTATCTCTTCATCTGCAAAAGACCCTGTATCTTCAAAGAACTCGCCGTTCTTTTCCATTTGCTTTGCTATTTCATTATCTCTGTCAGCAATTTTGTTTATTTTATCCATTCATTCCTCTCAATATCTCTCTCACTTTATTTTTACCAGAAGGAGAAAGGCGTGCAAATCTTAAAAATGCCTCAACTCTTTGTCTAGGCCAACTTCTGATTCTTGACAATCTTCTTTCAGTCATTGCTATGTTTGTATTTCTTCCCGAAGGTCTCCATGCGTTCATAAAATATTGTACTTGTCTGTGATGCTCGTTAGATAAATCCATACCACTTGGAGCTGATACAGTCGATGCACTAGGTCTTGTCGCAGGAGGTGCGGTAGATGGATTGGCAGGACTTGTTGCAGTTCGAGAACGAGGAGTTTGATTTCTTAAATCAATAGAATTTGAATCTGATCTTTGTTCATTTGACCAACCATATTGAATTGCTCTTCTTCTGTTAAGCTCGACAGCTCTTTCGTCGGTGCCCCAAATTCTATTTTCTGCCGACCAAGATGTTCCAGAGTCGATCATAATCAACTCGCCAAGATCAACATATCCCTTTGTTTCAAAAATCTTATTAAAGTCATTGTCAAAACTAGAACGACTAAGCATTGTTTTAGCTTGCTCTTTATTAACCTTTACACCCAAGCGAACAAAATCCTCTGGATATTTGCAATCATTAATCTTTGCATGAATAGCATTTAAAGTTTCTTGATCAAATCCGATTCGATGACAATAAGATGCGGCATGATCTCTCCAAGTTGATTTCCAACTTCCAGCTCTACTGCCTGTGATTCCACCTTCCCAATCGAAACAATGTTTGGCCCAAACTAAAGCTCCTTTATAGCCATTACCAAAACCACTATTTGCAGCAGTTCCAATTGTTATTTTTGTATTCTTCTTTGTATCGCCAGTGTAATTAGCAGTAATCTCTCTAAGAGTTTTTTCAACTCCTGCATAAAGACCTTTTGCCATTCCTGGAAATCTTTCAAGATCGTCATTATCTGGACGAGAAAAACAACCATTCGCCCAATGGATCGAACCATCACCTTTTTTATAAATTGTTCTTGTAGCTCTTGTTATTTGACGACCGTTATTTGTAAAGTCGAATGTTACACTGATTGAATTACCACCACTCATTAAGTCTCTTGCAAATCCTAATGATGGCTTAATTTGAACATCTCTATGGCCTTGAAGATTGTTAATAAAATTATTAAAATTAAAATCTTTACCAAAAAATCTTTCAATACCTTCGGCCAATCTCACTTGATCTTGAGCGTTCATATTAGAAAGCTCACGCCAATAGTTTTTCATGGCCATGACATTTTCAGCTTGTCTTCCTATTCTCTCTCTCGTGGCACGCTCTTCACGCTCTCTCTTTTCTCTAATTTTATTTTCAAGATCACCAGCGAAAGGTACACTATGAGTCGCTTGATTGCGCTCTCTTCTATGAATTGTTCCATATCCTTCTGGTAACAGACCTTTACTCTCCAATTCTTTAACAAAAGCATTATAGGTATGACTTCCATACCCACCGCCCTCTCTTACACTTGAATTTTGAGATGTACTTGGGTCTGGTTGCACTCTATCCATATCAGAAGCGATGGCGTGCAATTTGGTCAATGCCTCTTTAATAGAAGACGCATTTTGTACTTCACGACCGATTCTTTCAACAATTCCTGAATGTCCACCAATAGAACTCAATGATGTATGAAACTGAGAGCCTGTATGAGAGCCTAATCCTTGCAGAACTGACATAGAAGCAAACAGAGCTTGCTTTAACTTTGTCTTCTCATCATCGTTTAGTACCTTTGTGGTCGTGTCGTTTCTAACTTGAGCAGGTATTACAGCTTCTTCTAATTTTTCAGCATCACGATCAATACCATGATGTTCTTTTAAATGTCTTTTTGCTTCAGCGTCACCTAAATCTGCCAATTCTCTTAATGTCTGTAATTTAACAGGAGAGTATTCTTGAACGCTATCTAAAAGATGACGAGCTTTTTCGTCACCCATATCTGCTAGTTCCTTGAGTCTTTTAATTGCCTCTTCTGGAATAGCCCGAGCGTGTTGATTAGCCTCATGATAAACATAATACCATTTGCCGCCTCTTTGATACTTTCTTAAATATTTATGAGATTGTGTTGATTTGAGCAAGTCATTCATCAATGCTTTTACCAATCCCATCTTTTGTAAAATAACATTACGAGGAGAGTGCAAATTATTTAAAACCTTTTCAGGCATATTCTTTGTGTCGATCCATTCCCATTTCTTAACTTCTTTATCTGGATCATTTTTTGATGTTGGTTTTTGACCGTTGTATTTTACTTGATAAGCATGAATAACCATCTTAACACCTTCAGGAGTCGTCACCTTTTTAGTTACCATCTTTTTTGCATTATTGTGTTCCAATCCTGCCTCTTCTTTCAATTCACGAAGAGCTCCTTCTTTGGGATTTTCATTTTGCTCCAAATGACCACCTGGATTAGTCCATTTGCCATTATCTTGCCTTTTGCCCATAAGAATTTTGTCACCATCCATAACAGCAACAACACCGACCTCTTTGTCAGCCTTTTCAATTTGGCCCAAGCGTGTCTTGAGTCTTATGATAAAATCTTCTGCGAATCCTTCTTTATTTGATAAGCTCATCTATATCTCTCTTGATGCCTTCTAGCATTTGTTTAAATTTCTCGTCGTAGAACCCAAGCATTTCTTTTTGAGCTTGATATACTGGCTTTCTAGCTTCATTGGCTAGCTTCTCGTTCACAGGTCTAATACTTACCTTAAACTTCTTGCCAGCCAACGCCTTAATAAGCTCAGGACGCTTTAAATCTATTTCTTCTTGTGTTGCTTCAATGTTGATCTTCATAATTCAAGACTCAAACTCTTTGTCACTGGCTGATCTAAATCTTTTTGACCACCCTGGTCTTGAGAACTAAATTTTGACAACTCTTGTTGAAGCTCTTCGATAGACATATTTTCGTAGTCAGGTTCTTCTTGATCTAGATCTTGACCATTAGCACCCATTGGATCAATTGGCTGACCATCTGGCCCCATAGGTTGTTGAGCCGCTTGTTGTTGAGACTGAATATAGTTCAAGAAAGACGGATCAAGAATCAAGTCACCAGCTTTCATTTTTTCTGGGTCTTTTAATGGTGGAAGATCATTCTCAGCACGAATCTCATTAATAGTTTTAAAACTCTTAACCTGTTGTACTTGCCTATCAAGATCATCTTTTTCATTAGAAGCATTTAAACCAACAAACTCAAACTTATAATTTGGATCAATTCTCCAAACTATATAGTCATTAATCATTTGTTGAATAAAGCCAAGAAGAGGTCTTAGACCTTTATCTTTAGAGTAATCTAATCTTTCAGCTTGATTGCCGTTTCCTAGACCTCCACCGCCTCCTGATTGACCTGCACCTTGCTTTGAAATATCAAAACCGATCTCGATTGGATCGATCTGGAAAACACCACAAATTGCTTTAATACAATATTCCATCCATTTACCAAACTCCATTTCTCTGTTTGATGAATGAAGAGAAGTCCAATTTAATTTAGTATTTTCTCCCATTGCCATAATAGGAGTACGCCAAGAATTTTGAACTCCTGTCACTTGCTGATACCATTGTCTTCTAAATGCTTCGAGTTGATCTGGTGGGACAGCTCCCTCAAAAGTTAAAATACCCTTGATGGCCGAGCCTTGTGAGAAGAACTTTCTATTATAGTTCTCTGCGTTCATGTGCGATGTGATTGTTGTGATCAACATCTCTATTTCAGAATAACCATAACCATAAGCGAGAATATCAGTTCGAGGGTTACGAACTCCAAACGCCATTTCCCACTCATCATATTCATGTCTAATGACACCATTCAAAACTTGAACATATTTAGGATTTTTTGGTTGAAAATATTTGAATTGTTTATCGTTAGTAAAAGGCACAGCGTTCATGTGATCAACATAATCTGCACCATTGGAGCTTTCAGCTTTTTCTTTTCTATCAGGAACAACTCTAATTGTTGCCGCATCTACCGCATGAAACGCATAAGGTTTTCCATCATTTCTTGGCACTACCTCGAAATTCACCTGATCAAACGACAAAGAATCTCTGGCTATTTTTCTTAAGAATGTTTCAAAATTATCTCTTCTTTTCAACTCGGGCGTGTCTTCAAAATTCTCAGGAACACCACAATTTAAAATAAACGATTCAAGTTCTTTCATTGCCTTCTTATCAGAAGCTGAAGGTTTTTCTTCGCTATCTCTCATAGATATTTTAAAACCAATAGAATACTTATCTACTTGAGGAGTTGAAAAAGAAGCCACTTGGTTCAATCTTGTTTGAATAACAGATGCAACAATAGGATCGGCATAAGTTATTTGACGACATTTAGCATAGTCAATCAAAGAATATTTTTCTTTATATCCTTGAGACACAGCTCCATAGGCCCAAGGATCAACCAAAGAAGTTTTTTGATCATAAGCACTTTTGTCTGGTGCTAATATACCAGCTTTAATTAGATCGCCTCTAAGGGGAAGTATTTCTTCCCGATAGAGGTCTATAGATTTGGATAAAACATTATTTATTAATCCCATGTCAAACTATCCTTGAATTATAATCCAGCAGTAATTTTTTGAACTAACTCTACACCGCCCTCATTCTCTAAGTCCAGTTGTCCCTTCATCATTTCGATCAAGGCTGCATCGGTTTCAGATGTTGCTTTAATTACTTGATTACCAACTTTTGTCTCTGTCTTATTGTATTGATTAACAATAGGAGATTTGTCATCAAATTCGCCTTTTGCGAAAGCCTCTTTAACTTGTTCGTCCATTGACTTACCAAGTCTATTGTGTGGATCAAAAAGATTTGATTCATTAGGAGCTTGCATAAAAGCTTGTTCGCCCTTTTCAACAAAAGACTCTAATGATTTCTCAAAACCACTTCTTTGATCTTTTACAATTGAAGCTTGCGTGTGATCAGCATTTTGATTTAAAAGAGCTGTTGCTTGATCAGCTACAGCGTTTCCAGTCGAGAAGCCAAAGTCGAAAATAATTCCACCTGGCCCATAAGATTTAACAACTTTGTTACCACAAGCTTTTTTTGTCTTATGTTCTTCTTTTTCCTCTTCTTTAAGTTCTTTCACATCTTGATTAAACTTATCAAAAGTTTTCTTCTCGTCTTTATGAGCTTTCTCGTGAGCATCTAATTTGCCATTTTTGTCAAAATCAAATTTATCCGACTTCTCAAGCCAAGCAAAAGCTTCATCTAGCTCTGACTTCACAACTTCTTTTGAATTTTCATGGATATTGGCCATAAGATCAGCTTTCTTTTTGCCCATCTTTTCTTTTTTAATAGTCGCAGCCTGTTTAGCCATTTCTTCAACAGAATCTTTTGATTTTAATAGGCCAGCCTCTTTCTTTTGTTGATGTTCTAATTTCTTCTCTTCTTTTGATTTCTCTGGCTTTTTAGCAACCATGGAAGGTTTAAGAGGAGGAGCTTTAAACGATTTGTCTAAATATTGTGCTGATGGATCGTTAGCCAAAAAAGCTTCGTTCCAAAGATCACCAATACCCATCGACAATCTAATTTCTTCAGTTGTCTCATGCTCTTCCTTAACTTCTGCGTCATCGTCAGAATGAAAAGACTCTCCATGAGTGTCTTTTAAATATTCTTCTTTCTTCTTTTCATTGGGAAGCTTAGTTCTTTCTTGAGAAATAGGATCAACAGGAACAGTTAGAACTTGAGTGATCGGAAGACCAATCGTTCCTTTGTTGATTTGCTCTTCAAGTACATCACGAGGTGAACTTCCGTTTCCTTTACGAACTACTTGAGAATAATCTACTGAGTTTGCATCAAACTCACTTTTTTGCATATCAATTAAAGAGCCTTCGCCGATCTTAATGCCTAGCTTGGTTAGTTGGTCCATCTTCTTTCTCCTTTAAACTATTAATGTAATTTTTCTTTGCTTTGTCTTTATTAATCTCTGCCTTTACATGAGAGATACTTGCACCTGGAATTTTCTTCTTAATCAAATCACTAACATTTTGAGCGACCTCGGTTTGAGACATACCACCAACATCGTTAAAAACATGATTGTATTCTTTGCCACCAATAGTGAAAGTGACAGTTACTTTGTGCGATTTTGATTGTATTTGAGGTTCAATCTTTTTCAAATTCTCTTTGATATTTTTAGGATCGACAGATGCCATTGTCTTTTCGTGTTTATCAAAATGAGCTTTCACGCTTTCTGGCATTTCACCACCAAATATGGCTGACGCAAACTCTTTCAATTGCGTGTGAGTTCTAGCTGTATGATCATTCGCTGTTTGTTCGTCTTTTTGACGAGTCTTAATTTCTTCTTTTAGTCTATTCACGACCGAAGCATCACGCTCAAGATCATTGTGTTGAGGTTGCTTAACAGCGTTCTTTTCACCAACAGGTTCCCAACGACCTTCGGCTACCTTTCTATATTTATCTCCATTGCGATAAACATGAACAGTCCCAACTGGAACTATACCTGCTTTAAATAAATCACTTTCAATGGCCTTAGATAAATCTTTTAGAGCCTGAGATTTTCCAAAATATTCTTTATAAAATCTTCTGGTATTTTCATAACCATCAACTCTTAAATCTTTTCCGTTCTTTTCCCAATAGTCAGCACTATAAGGCAAGTAAGCTCCATCAACTTGTTGATAAGGATTGTAATATCCTAGCTCTGGAGAAAACAATTGAGGGTTCATAGGGTCAAAGGTTAAGCCTTTAACCAAAGGTCTTTTGTCACCCTTGAGGTCTTGCCAAATCTTATGAAAATTTTTCATTTTCTCATCGGTGTGAGCTTGAGCCGCCTCTTTATGGTCTTTGGCCGAATACTCTTGATGAACGCCAGAATAGATATGATTCATTTTAGAATCATAAATTGGCTTTCCTGAGCTTGTGTGACCAATGATTTTGCCACCTCGAGAACCTTCACCACTTTTAATTACCGAATCCAGTGACTCGGCTAGTTCATCAAACTTGTGAAACATATCAATCACTCTCCATCAAACTTGGACGACCATTAATAATTGCAATTTGGGCGTCACAATAATCACATTCAAACGCTTGTACTCTTTCGGACAATTCATGTAAACCATTACAAGAGGGGCATCTGATGTCAATAAACTTAAAATTTAATCGACCTTCATAATTATTGTAAATCAATCTTTTCACCATTGCTACAAGTTGGGAAGCCCTTGAATGAGATATATTCAATGTTTGGGCTATCTCAGCTATTGTGAAACCTTGATATTTCATTTTTAAAACAGCTTGCTCTCTCAAAGACAAGTTTAAATTATAAACAAGTTGTTCTATAAATATTTGAGATTCCAGCTCGTCTATTGAATTATTTGGGTCTGTTATGTGTTCAAACTCGTAATCAACCTGAGTAGGTCGTTTTGTTTTTGCTCTCTCATCGCCTATCATTTTTCGCACCTCATCTAAAACCGCACCTCTTATGCGGTGTTCGGCATAGGTCTTAAGTTTCACACCTCTAGTCGGGTCAAACTTTTGAAGAGCTTGAGAATAACCTAGATTTCCAGCGCCCATTAGATTTTCTATATCTAAATGTAGGAGATTCTTTTCTCGTAGAATCTTGTAAACTACAATCTTAATCCATTTGGTTGTAGTTTCACTCATCTACTCTCCTGTTGGGGCACTTCTCCTGATATTTTTGGCCTGAGGCTTTGATCCCTCAACTCGATCTGCTGTGAATGGTTCAAATTCAACCATCTCATTTTGCTCTAAAACCCTAAACTCTCCCTCTTCAGCGATAATTTTAGAATAGTGAGCGAAATAATCAACGCCTTTGCAACGGATAAAACCGAAGCCTTTCTTCACATCAAACCACAATACTTTTCCAATCATTTTTATGCCCATGAAACAATTCTCCATTATCTTCTTATTTATTGCAATCTTTTTAAATCTCTTAAGAACTCAGAACTATTTTCTGTGTCGATCTCGACAATCATCTTAGCCAAACAGTCGACTAAAGCTCTGGTCTCAAAAGTGTCAAACTTGACCTTTATACTATGAGGTAAATTTTTGTTTAAATACTCGAGTATTTGTCTCTTTCTTTCTGATTCGTCCATTTAATCTCCTACGAAAGACATATCGAATCCACCCTGATCTGCAGCTGTTAAGGCTATCCATAAACTCATAACAGTATCATCATGAGCTCCAACACCTTGAAGCTTTCCTTCAGCCCATGTAAAAGAACTTAATTCTTGAATCAATGGGTCAGTCTTCTCTCGGCATCTAGGAGTTTTTCTAGGAATAATAATCTTTTTATTTTGAAACAAGACCGACATTCCAGGAACGCCATATTTAAGATCGTTTTTATTTCCAGCATGAGTTGTATGACCAAAAACGGGCATATCAGTTCTCGACACCATTTGCTCAACAAAGACCGATTGAAAGCCGTTCTTTTCAACTAAAATTTTTATAGGTTTGTAAACACGATACAGCTCTTGTATTCTCATTAATTGCTCGTTCATGTGAGCACCTTTGAATCGAGTAATATCTAAAATATGCTTATTTTCAAAACGATCGACTCCAATTGTAGTGATAACCGTATAGTCAGCTCCAATTGATTGAGAAAGGGCCAAATCGACTCCCATATAGACTCTCAAAGCCTTTCTATCTTCAGCATCCAAAAATGTTGGAAGCTCAGCTGAAGGATCAAAGCATGACTCTAAGATACTCATCGGGAATAATGACGAATCGCTTGAAATAGGATCGCACAAATATTCTCTTGAGAACCTGATATTTCCAACCTCGGCTTTTCTGTTCTCTAGTGTTTCTTTGCTGTATCGACCAGGCCATAAAGCAGTATTCAAGTTGTAGTCAATAGCTGGGAACTTTTCAAAATAGTAAATGCGGTTTTCTTTTAATTTTTGATACAAATCTTCTTGATGAAAAGGAGTTCCAACAACAACTAATTGACCACCTGGGACCAACATGGGAGTAATGGCCGAATAGAAGTAATCTATATATTTTCTTCTTGATAGTTCGGAATAAATACACTCATCATTCAAACAGTCATCTGCTACGATCCAAGTAGGGTGTGCACCTCGGACTGATTGTCCCCAACCTCTCGCTCTAATAATCGCACCATTGGCCAAGCGAATTTGCGTCTTAGACCAAGTTGATTTTCTATCAGTTGGAAGCAAGTGTGCTAGTTTTGGATTAGTTTCAAACTCTTGCTTGACGATCTCAAGAAGAGCAATAGCCTGATCAACAGTGTTTGAAAAGATATATCCAACCGACATTCTTGGAATAGATTTGTATGCACCTGTCTTATAAATTTTTGGAATCCAATGGTAATAGGCCCTCCATATTGGATATGCAAAAGAGAAGGTAAAAGACTTACCATGATCTCGAGGAGCATTGATACAAAGCTTGTCATACTTTGCAACGAGAGTTGACCATCTTTCATGATGGCCAGCTACCTCAAAATTTAAAACTTTTTCAGCGAAATAGGCCAAGTCGGCTTCCATGAGATATTTATCATCAACAGCCACGGCCAACGCTTTAAATTTATCTTCCATTATGGGTTATTTAAGCCTTCTAGTTGTTTTCTTTCGGCTTCTTCGGCTTGCACCTCTCGATTCTTTTCTAAATCTTTTTTGAGATTATAAGATTCGACGCTCTCTAATTGCATAAGGGCCGGAATAATGCCAGCCACTTCAAAGTAAGGTTTGTGTTTTAAGTAATTCACAATTGCTTGGACATCGCTCGATGCGATAACTTTCATTGGTTGTTCAATTTTTACATCAATCATTTTCAAACTCCTCAAACTAATGGTTCGACGTCGAACCTTATCTATTCATCTTATTATGGAATGATTCACTCATCCAGACAATTTCAAATTTTTGTGACGCTCTCCAAAAATCTTCAGGAACAAAAGTCATTTGTCCCATTCTATTTCTCAACTCTATAGGAGAACTTGGGTCAATCATCTTGTATGAGTGAAATGCTAGTTCAGAACAATAAAACGACTTAGTATCAGCACTAAACTCAAAATCATAAGGCCTGCCTTCGTTAGCAACAGCTATCATTGCTGCTTCATCCATTTGTTCATAATTCAACCATTTTGGCTTTAAAAGAACGGCATAGTCACGACTTAAAATAAAATCGATCAAGTCGGTCTTATGCACTCCCTTCCCTGTGGCTTCAATGATTGTGTTTGGATCAACGATCATTCCAACATGAGAGAAAAAGCCTGGAATCAACATCGAAGTCAACTCTCCATTTGTATTGGTAATTAATATCATTCCATTTCTCATGACCGCCTTGCATGACCTGTAATCTTTCGAGGTCATCATTTTGCGAGTAAAAGGAAAGTGAATCTTTCCAAAGAATGGCGATATTTTATTAGAAATATCGATCATAATTTTTAATAAAAAGTTTTTCATATAGTTCTCCTAATAAGTCAGCCTATCATATATCCAATTTCTCAAGGTAACATCGGGAGCCAAAAGCTTCTCCAACCAAGGATATTTTGGATTCTCAACATCTTTATCTTGTAAAAGAATTTTTTGTTTAAATCCTGGCGAAGCGACCTCTATGAAGTCACTAATTTCAAATCTATATTCAGCAAAGAAATCTTTTCCGATCACTAAGCTCTTATTTATTGCCACTGAAGGTGCATCACCATAGTCAATTAACCACTTAATCAAAGAGTCATTAATCACTATTTTAATCTCTTGAATGATATTTGATCTAGCACTCACTCGCTCATTAAGCGACTCGGTCGCTTGAATGATATTATTAAAATCGTATGCTCTGTGATGAATTGTATAATATTCAGGACAAGTGCCATCGTTTTGATAATATCCCAATAACTCTTTTCTTGAAATCATGAAACCACCAGAGTTATTTACAAACTCAAATTTAATTTCACAAACCAATTCATTAGTGTCAGGAGAGTAATATTTTGATACTTTTGGTCTTCCCGACTTATACATCTCCACTTCTTTTCTTAAAAGAACATTTTGTTTTAAATGAATGGTGAAATCTATCTTACTAGGGTGGAAATAGTAAAAATCTGAGTGAAGATATTTTCTCACTCTTAAGAATGTGTCTTGTCTCGACTGCTCGTATCGATCTAGTTCTTCTTTATAAAGTTCTTTATATTTTTCATATTCTACTTCATCAAGAACTTGCCAACCATCTCTAATGTACTCATCAGATTGATGATCTTGAATATTATCTTGCAACCAAGGATACATATTCATGACCGTTTGATTATTAGGATTTTGAGAATATATTTTAAAAGCTATTTTCATATCAACCTACAGCTTTGTTATTCTGGCCATTGAACCAGCTAAAATGGTGATTGTCGAGTTATTCGCTTCTGATCTAAATTGAGGAACCACGTTCCCATTGGCCGTTGGTCTTAAAAGAACTTCCATCTTGGCCAAGAAAGGAGAGTTCGCAACTGGAGTTCCAGTTGAAGTGACCACATCACCTGAGCTTGTTATATTACCTTGAAACAGTTGATCGGTTCCATCAGCTGCATTTTGAGTCGCTGTCCCATATCCTTGTATATTCCCAGCAGGAGCTGAGATTGATATTGCAATACCGGTTCCTGTTGCTGGCGTTTGATAAACTAAAAAGACTTCTAAAAGATAAAAACTATTTGCCAATAATGCAAAAGATAGATCACTCAATTGAACAAAAGTAGCATTTGAGTTGTTTGTCACATTCGATAAAACTCTTTTTGATTCAAACTTTGCATTAAATAGAGTATCAAATGTGGTTGAAAAATCCGGTATTTGACTTGTTGGAATTTGAATAGGAGTTCCAGTATTCAGTTCATCTATTCTTAGCCAATCAGGATCATAAGAAGCAGGAGTTTCAATTGCTCCGCCTGCTGTTTTTCTCCAGATAAGAGTTCCAGCCTGTATGGCCGTTGTAAGTGCCGTTGCATCTTCAACGAGCTTTGAATCGAACTGAGCTCCTACATTGAAGTCAGTTGTTGGATGCGTGATAACAATACCCAATTCAGGTATTGAAACACTCGTCGAAACTGTTGAAACAAATAATCCCATAAAACACCAAAAGGGAGAGTTAAACTCTCCCTGTTAATTAAAATCTTTCTGCTAATTCTAAAGTAATTATCGGTCTATTAACGCCTGAGCCATTAATATAAACTTGAACTTCATCGCCTGTGACAAAATCAACATTCGCTGCCAAGTTTTGAGCACCAACTGCTCCACCTGAAGAAAGAGATAAAAGCGAAGTCGCCACATCATTCTTTCTAACTTCGGCTGCCCATGTAGAGGCTGTGTTGGCTTGGATAGTGACACCAACAAGAGTCATGTTTCTTGGGATTCTTAATCCTGTTTGAAGTGATGTCATTTGACCTAAACGAGCATATTCGTTTGTATTGTTTGCACTGTCACGACCTGTGAAAACAAATTCTTTTTTAGCTACTGAAAGCCACTTATTTCTTGAAGATGATTTGTCATAAAATGCAAGAGTGTTTCCAATTACTGTAACAGGAATTTGTGTTGAAGTTCCCAATTGAGTTGTTGGAGCTACACCTTTATTCGTAAAATATTGAGAAGGATCAGTTGCAGCCGATCCTTGAAATTCGTAAATTCCAGTGACCACTTCATTTAACTCTAGCATTGCCATGGTCTTTTCTGTTCCAGCTAGACCAGCTTTCCATCTCGTCGTCGAGTTATTCCACTTTAATTGTGCATCTGTCCCACCAATAGGTCTCTTAACTAAGATTGAAGCATCAGCATCGGTTACAGCACCATCTCTTAAAATGATTGTATTATTAGATACGTTCATATTAGAAACAGTTGTATCAGTAATTTGACCTGTAAAAGAGATGTCACCATCTACGATAAGATTAGTTTTCACTCTTACGTTCATTTGTGCTAGTGCACCTTGAACTAATGATCCAAGTTGAATCTCGTTGATTGAAGGATTCATTAAAAGAGCGTTTTGAGCGTCAGTACCAACTTTTCTTGTGATAGAAATATTGTTTGTTCCATTTGATCTAAACTCTAATGGTTTGCCTGATCCATTGACATTTAAAACACCATCGGTATCTCTAGTGTAGACCGAATCAAGATCATTGTTCGCCAAGGCATCGTCAACAGAATCCAACACGATCTGAACTGTGGCACCTGAAATAACAGAAAAATTTGTCTGATCAACTCCAATTTGACCTGCACCAGTAGAAGCAGCCAATTGTGATTTTGACCAATATCTTGTGTCGTGATGGTGAAGTTCGGTTGTACTTGAAGCATCTCCACCTTGAACCAGTCGCTCATTATCGTTGTTGTTGGTAAATTCATAAATGTTTAAGAAGGCTGCCAAACAATCTCTGTTTGTATAATCAATCGCTAAAATTGATGCGAAACCTGTACCATAATCGATTTGAACCGTTAAATTTCCTGCTATGATTGCTGATTCAAGATCAGCAGATTTTGCAAGATCAAAAACTGAGAATTGATTTGATAAAACCACGTTACTTGCTGAAGCAGCAATTTGGATACCTAAGTCTGCAACTGTAAATGCACTGGCATTTGGGTTGGATACTCTAAAAAAACTCATACTATAACCTCCATGTATATTCCAAAGACGCTATCGGATGATCTATTCCATTTCCTCTCATAAAGATTTGAATGTTATCAAGAGCATCGAAGTCTATGTCTAATGTTGCGTTTACACCTTGACCACCGATCACTTGTAATTGATAGATGGTTGTCGGTGAATTGTTCTTTCTTATTTCAACGTAAAAATTATCCGTCGATCTTGATTTAATTGCAAGACCAGTTATTGTTCCTTTTCGCATCATTAAGATGCCTTGATCTCCTGCGGTTGATACTCCGCCAACTTGAAGATATGTGTCTTTAAGATTCGCTCCATATCTTGATATGTGTGCTGTGGCCCTATCGCAAGCTAAGAATTTGTCTCTTGTAGGGTCGTAGAGATATGCCGATCCATTGTCATATACGACTTCACCAATAACTAATTTGCTATCTAACTGTTGTAATGCTTGAACCAATAGGTTGTGAAACTCTATTGGCTTATCGGTTTGATTATTAAATTGCTCGAAGAGCGTTTTAAAGTCTATGGCCATTTACTACTCCTGAGTGTGAGCAATAATTCTAATTTTCTCTACCACGTCAGGGTGAATTTGCTTAAACTCTCCATCGATCATTACTTGACCTTCTCCGTTTACTTCTACTGAGTGCATTTTGGGAGTCATTCCACCAACGACCACATTGCCGTCAATGATGAGAGCTGATCCAAAGAATTTATAAACAAAAGCGGTTGGGTATGATCTTTCAAAAGTTGTATTGCCCTCTTCGTCATAAACAGCTTTATATCCTAGAGGTGGTTTATCATGATTAGAAGGCTGTAGAGATTTTCTTTTTGTCTCATCAAGCTCTAAAACTGGGTTCGACATAAACGAGCTTGGTTTTAGTTGACGAGCTTGTTCAATCTTTACTGCTGGCCTCTCTAGTTCTTTTTGGGCTTTCTTTAAATCACCTATTTGCTCTTTAAATGTTTGAAGTTCAGCTCTGGCCATATCTAGTGCCATCTTTAGTTCATTGTATTTTTTGTGTAGATAAAATGAATATCCAAAAGAAACCATATTTAAAACAATCAAAAAAATCATCATATTCAACCCCTAGTGTATTTTCTTCTCATCTATTTCGGACAATAAGTTTAAAGCCAAGATAATACTATTCCAAAGCTTTTTTCTTTTTTGAGGACTTCTTGTTAGACTTATTTGAATCCTCAGCTCCACTATCCTCGCCTTTAATATCATTATTGTCATTTGTTTTTCCATACTGAATTATCTCGGAGAAACGTGTCAATTTCAACCAATCTCCATGATTGACGGAGAATATGGTCATTTGCTTTGTATCTATCACTAGAATTTCACCTCGAATCATCATTTCAACAATCCAAGTTTCTAGTGTTGGCTCGTAGCTTGTTATACCTTTAGCAATAATCAAAAATCCATTCTCCGACTTGAAGCCTGAAGTTTTAATACTCATATCGAGAGGCATACATGAAACATTGAAGAACCAATCGTCTTGCATTAGAATCTCCTCTCAACATGAACGGTATATTCTTCAAAGGCATTTGAAGGCTTTCCATCGCCTCTACGATTTTCAAATTTATGACATTTATCTTCAGGTTCGACATCGAGACTTTGGCCGGGTTCGATGACATTGCACTTTTGGACTTTCGATTGATAGAAATGACAATATTGACAAGTCTTGGTTCGTGTCTTCGTGTTTAATGTGTGTCTTCCGCCTTTAATTTGGCCCATATATCTTCCTTGATTTAAAATTGTGGAATGATCTATGTTAAATGGCAATAAAAAAGGCCAGCGTGAAGCTGACCTATTTAACAAACATTTATCTATTCAGGAGAAAACGTAATTTAATCTTACCTAAAAATTGGCTGATATGAAAGATTTCATTCCTCCGAGACCGAGAACCATAAATATCCAATACCTAGCCCAATGCTATTGGTATTGGCATTGGCACTATTGGTCATAATACTCTAACCAACTTTTTTGGAGCTGTTAGCTCATACATAGCTCCTTCTCCACAATACTCTTTTAAAAGCTCTATCATGGGTCTTTTAACATATTTCAAAACCACTCCATCTATGATCGATGGAAAAATTAATAGTGCTCCATCTTCTGTTTCTCTGATCTCTTGTGGAATTGGCAAGTGATCAAATAATGGCTCCTGCATTTGAATCCAATCAGCTTTAAAATCTTGACGAGTCAACATTGTGCTACCTCCTAGTTCTCATCTTGTTCTTGAATCCACGCTATCAGTTTTTTGTTGTCTCTGACAAGGCTCAAGAATACACGCTCTAACACTCTACACAATGATTCCTCTTCATCGGGCTTCAAAAAGGTCATAGGCTCTAAAACATGATGATAAATTTCATGGACAATGGTTGACTTAAGTTGTTGATCTTTTAATCCCTTCTTTAAATGAATTTGAATATTTAATGGACAATACTCTCCGACATTATCTCCATTAAGATCATATTTAAGCGGTATTGTGTAAGGGTTAATTCTTAATTCTCTTGGACGATATTTTTTGGCCATGTAGAACTCCTTGTTCTACAGTTCTCGGAGAGTCAAAGAGATTGTAGTTCTTCATTAAAAGAGTCAATCTCTGCCATATAAATAGAATCTTTTAGTTTAGCTTTATTTAATTTCTTTTTACGCTGAATCTCTTGTCTTTCGACCGAGAACTTTAGCTCTAGTTCAGCTAGACTTTGGCCTTCTTTATTGGCCACCAAGTTCCAAACATCTTCATATTTCTTCTTGAACTTCATTACTTCAATCTTAGACAAATTAGAAAGCTTAAAAGACGGTCCCGATCTGTGCTTTGATCCTGCTGGCCTAAAACGAAAATCTCTATCTGCCTTAGATGCCTTGTGATTCTTCGGGTCTTTTATCATTTGTTTTAAACTCCAATAATACTTGAGCGAAAACTTCCTCTAATAGTTCTTTCTTGGCCTTTGTTGCAAAAATATATAAATCGTCCCACTTTTCACACGATCTTTCTTCTTGCTCTAGTTCAGCTCGTTTCATATCAAACCAATCGAATATGGTACGATCTTCTGGTTTAACACTCATATATCTCCAATTGACTCATAAAAGCCGGTTCTTCTTTCCATTCAACTTTTGGTTTTCTTGTTTTTGGCTTGGTCTTATATCCTGAATGATCAAGATCAAGATCATCCATAGATATTCTATCGCCATACTTCTCAAGAAATTTTTCTCCAAGTTTAGTATGATTTTTGCTTTCACTCAATCGTGAATTTATTGATGCAACCGCATAAATTACATCTTCAGGCAATGGGTGAAATTTTACTGATCTTCTGATCAAGTTATCTTGAACATCTTGTAAAACTTGAATAGGCATACGATAGATGAACTCTCGAAAATGAGTGCGACTCAATTCTATTTCAATCATAGACTCTCCAACCAATTTATAAAATCATGAACCGATAACAATCTCAAAAGAGCGTGTTCCTCTTCTGAACCATCTTCCAAATAGCTGCCTATACTATAAAGGTCTTCGTCATTTATTTGCTCCCAAAAATCATTCCACTCTTCAGCATACTTGGTCGTACCAAACATATCGCATAAAAAATGATGGCCCAAACAACCTTTATGATAATAATAACCATTGTAGTCCCAAAATTCTTTATCAATAATTTTCTTAATATCTCTTCTAATATTCATTTATATCTCCCGTAATTCATCAAGAAAGCTTAATTGTCTTTCATCAATCTCTGGATATTTTATTCTTTGAATGGCTTTAAATTTATCTGCTGATTCCATGTAAAGATCGTCCATATCGGACCAGCGACCTTCTGATCGTCTTGTCTCGATCTCTTCGGCCATATTTTCAAGCCTACTGAGTGTGAGTGAATCACATCGATCTAAATGTGGTGCGAACTTTCTAAGCGTTGCTCCCAGGTGTCTATTACTCATGCCTGTGATCGACACGACTTTTCGTTCTTGTGTGACCCAAACAGTTGGGTCATTTGCAATATCCCACTTCATACTTCTTTCTTCGCTCCATAGTGATTAGCTTCACATTCTAAAATGAATATAGAAAATTAATAAATGTTAATGCTTCGCCTCTATTGGTTAGATGAAAAAGTTTTACTCTCGTTGTTCTTGAAACATATATGCCGACCTGAACACCTACAATTCCTGTTTCATTTGAATATGGAGTGAAAACCAAAGAACGACCATCATGAGCTTCGATCACATGAGTATTATGTCCTTGTCTCCATCGTTTAATATTGTGTTGTAGTAGCTCAAATTGTTTCACTAATAGATCAACAACTGGCTTTGCTTTTTTGGCATGATGATCGATATTTGCATAAGTGCCATCAAGACCTTTGGAATTTGAGCGTAGTAATTCGACTTGCATTGAACTCTCCTTTTAAGAATTTAGTTCGAGACCATTCTCTGAACGACGAGATGTTTATAATGCTGATTTATTTTTGACAAGTTTTTAGTCCAAAAAACTTGGAAGTTTTTGGAAGTTAAGTCGTTATAACTTATTGAAAATATTTAAAATTTAAGGATAAACGATTTTTAATTTATCCTTACAATCTCGATGTCGAGACTACTGCAGTAGTTGAAAATTAGGGACCAGCACCATATCGTAGAAGCTGTCCAGCTCCTTAAAATACCGCTTCACCTCTGCCTCAGTAAATGAGACTTTGGCTCCAGTGCTGAACAGAAAATACAATCCAAACTCGTCGTTTGATACTTCGATGGTTAGATCAGAATGGTTATCTACTAAAAAACACATCTTCATATACTTTCCAGCTCCTTTTGAAACTGCCCTTGGTCTTCCTTTTTATTCAGCAGTTCCAGCTGCAGTTTGCTGATACCGCTTGGTTTATCTGGAACTTGATTGAATCTTCCACTATGACAATGCTCGCAGGTCACATCTTTCCAATCTTCTGAAAGTATCGGATTCTTCGCCAAATAGGGTGCATATTCTCGACAAAGCTGTGTTGCTTGAAATTCACCCTTACTTAAATCATAAGGGTGATATGACCATTTAGACGCTTCTCTAATGGCCTTTTTATGAACGATTCTGGCCATTAATTAAGATTGCCTGAAGCCAATAAAACGACACACCAAGCTTCTTTGTCTTCGAGTCCGACTTCGCTCTTTAATCTCTCGATTAAATCTTTTACGACCAAGGTTTGATATTGATCAACCAGCTCTTTGTAGTTGTTTGAATTGATTAATTCTAATTGAGTTACGCCATAGTATTCAGCAATTGCCTTTGGAGAGTTATCTTTAGGCTCTAAAGATTTTAGCTTTTCAGCCAAGGTTGGATCCTTCTCAAACTTCCCATTCAAGGCCATGCTCGCTATCCTGAGCTCCATTTCGCTATACATACATTCTAGTTCTACTGCCATATTACTCTCCTTCCTTCTCGACGACTTCTGCATCGACTATTTCACCAGCATTTCTCATTCTTCGCTTCTCACGAATAATTTCCTGCATATCGTCGTAAGATAAACTCTCCACAAATTCTTCCACTTTTGTTTTCTTTGGCTCTTCTGTGGTCATAACTGTTGTGCTGTTGTTTTGAATATTAATTTGAACATTTTGTCTGTGTTCGCTTAGAAGACCTCTGATTTGATCTAGGCCTAGATCATTTCTCATACCCATAGCATTTGACATCATTGATTCAAAGTTCTTTAAAGCGGCTGATAAATTGGCCATATCAATCGCTCTGAAGCCTCTATAGACCGGTCTCTTGGTCTTAGGATCAATCATAAGCTTCCCATCTTCGTCTTTCACAGGATCGATTTGAAGCCTTGTCATCATTTCGATACACTTGGCAACTCCGATCTTAGCCGCAGATATGAACATTTCTTTTGATTCAACAATTTTCTCTATATTTCGATCGACAAGCTTCTCGGTCACTCCATTAACGATCTTGTCACGCTCGTCTAACCAGCCTTCAATCGAGTCGCTGATCTCGAGTATTCTTTGGGCCTGGTAGATTGTATAGCCTTTCTCTTCAAGCAAAAATTCCAGTGGGGTTAAAAGAGGATATTTGATGGACCACTCTAATCTTAGAATATTGGCATCATGTCTCTCCTTCTCGACGCCACCAATCTCAACGAGTCCTGACGGGGCAAGAGGAATCTCTCTGGCCTCGGCTTTCAACTCTTCTACGACTTCAGCTTTAACCTCTTCTTTGATCTCTTTAAAGGTCTTAGAACGCTCAGCCTTTGTGGCATAGCCTTTCTTTCCTGCTTTTGAATTAGCATCAGAGATAGATTCACTTGGACTTGATTTCATAGCAAAGCTTGTTAGACCTTGTTTGCCTTTAGTTTTTCTCTTTAATGCACTCTTTTTATCACTCATGCTATCCCTTTTCATATTAATAAGCTGTTTTAGCTATTTTCTATGTTAAATACAATTTTTAATAGTGTAAATGACTGAAATTTGTGATGTTAAAATTCGCTTTATTTTTAAATTTATATTTTGGTGATACCGAATTAATCCACTCTGGTTATATTATTCAGGAATTTCAGTTACTTGTTAAATAGTGTGTATCACATTTAGATAATTTACAGGCATACAAAAATTATTAATTGCTCGAATATGACCATTTATTGTTCATTTTTATGATTAATTGATCGTAAGTGATCATTTATTGATGTTTTGTTCACTTTATTTTGCGTGTTCACCATATAGTGAACATTTCACAAAATGTTGTGTGGGCATTTTGTGTATTGTTTTATTTTTGTGGCGCTTTAAACTTATTGATCGATTCTACTTTGACCACATAAAGAAACTTTAAGCACTCCGAGCAAGTGACATCTTTCCAATAGGTCGAATACTTGGCCAAATTCCTATTTTCTTTGAATGTTTCTACTGTAAATTCTTTTATCAATCTTTTTCCACATGGAGCTATATTCCCATTTCTATGCCAGGCCATAGGTCTTTTCTTATGAATCATAATTGATTGATCCTTTCAGCTATCTTTGCCATCTCATCGTTTTTGATTATAAGAAGCTTTTCAAGACAAGGCTTACAAGTGATCTTTGAGACCGTGTAACAAGCTCCAAACTTATAATATGGATTCTTAGGGCCATTATAGCTGTCTTTGGTTGGATATGATTCTCTTAGTATTGCTCCACATAGGGCCGTTGTTGGTTGTCTGAATCTAACATGGTGCAAGTAATGTATGGTCATAATTCTTTCAATTCTTGCATGAAGATGTTTTCTTTGGTGATATAAGCATCTTCCCATTTATAATATTCAGATTGATCTTTATAAATTGATCCTGCATAGCATGATTCATTGACATTGATTTCCTTATTGCAAAGATCACAATTTTGATTATGAAGAGAAAAGCCCGATCTCCATAGCATATATTCTGTTGTTCCATCGCTTTTATACAAACCAACTATATCGCCTGTCTCTTCGTTGATCTTTAAGGTCGTATTAGCTCGATCTCTCTTGTTTCTTTTGTATTTGTTGACGCAAGGTTCACAAATAATTGATCGATTCATATTTTTCCTAACTCGTCTAAGAAGCCATTATCTTCAGGTTGTTTTGATTTCACCTTTTTGGTGATCATGTTATTCACTTGTCTCTTTAGGTCTCTCAACTCTTGATAATGAAGCAAATCCATATTGCTCTCTAAAAAATCTAATGCTGATTTAACTTGTGATCTAATAGAACCACGATCTTTTTCAATTTCTCGTCGTCGAGACTCGACATCGGCCATACCTCTAAGTTCTTCAAACTCTTTAGGAGAAGTATAAAGAACACGCTCCATGCTCTCTGACATCTTCTTTGAAGCTGACTCCATCGCATATCTAATCGCATCTACAGCATCCGTGTCTCCTACATCGGTAAAAATAGTCTTCGGGTCAATGAATGTGGTTAGTTTCGGAGTTTCCTTGATTGTCATAAACTTTTTCTCCATAAATCTTTTCTAAAATATCATTCAAATCCTTTCTAGGAATATACTTAGGATTCAATTTGTGCATACGATTCCAGGCTTCAACCGTTTCGATATGAAGTGCCGCAAGTAGATCATCTTTGGTTTCAAATTTTTGTTGTGCATCTTGATTTAAGACCCATTCAAGTGCGGTCATATATCCTGACAAATAAGACTCTTCCAAGTCATGTGTGTAAGTCTTCTTTCCAATCTTAATTCGATCTGCTTGACCAAATCTTGATTGAACATAAATGTGCGTATTTGATCTCATAAATCTCTCAATTCCTCTAAAAAAGTATTATCTATTATTGTTGTGTGTTTTGGGTCTAATACTAAGTGACCTTTGGCCACTGAATCAGCTAATTGTAACTGTACTGGACCGTTAATCGTGATAACATAGGTTTTGCCTCCAAGATTGAAAGCATCGCCAACTCTTACATCAATCCAATTAACTCCTGATGGATTTATTTCTTTAACGACCATTCTATTGTCCCTATTGATTTTTGAATACTATCTCTTCGCTTATTGCGACCAAGCTTGTAGCCCAATGGTTGTAAAAAAGCATCTGCCAATGGCCAATTCTTTTCCAATCGCAAGCGAATATTCTTGGCAGGTATGGTTGAATTTAATTTCTTTTTTAATGTGTGAATCGTATGAACTTCGTTTCCAAATTGGTACATCTTATTGGCCCTCAATGCAATGAACTTGCAATTAGATGGTTCAAAGTTTTTAGTATTGTCTATTCTTTTTAAAATCATTCCATCTTTATAATATTTTGAGTCTGCCCATTTCTTGAAGCCTTGAAAAGTCTGCCACTCTTTACAAACAATAATTCCCTTCGCACCCACCAAGCGATAGTCCTTGTAAGTTGTTGTATAACACGAGCATTTCATGTTTACCCATTTCACATACAACTTCGATCTTTTTGGTTTTCCATTCTCCATTGTACGATGACCATGAATAGGATTAGATCGAGCTTCACATCTCGTTTTAGTTAAAGCACAAAGTTGGCAAAGCTCAGGAAATTTTCTTTTATATCTCGAATTAGGATAAATCTTAATCTCTTTACCGCATGAACAAATCATAATTAATCCCAATTGCAAATTATCTTATAAGCCTGTTTACATTGTTCTTTGCTGAACATACCAAAATGAGCTTGATCAATTGTTATATTCATAGAAGATGCCAAGAGTGAATAACATTTCACTCTCTCCATTCTTCTTGCACGATCTGAGCCGGCCGAAAGCCATCGAGAATCAAAGACGCTATGACACTTCATTTTTAATAAACGATGTTCTGCATCTGCCAAAACACCAAGAGGTAATCCTGTTTTAGCATGAGTGCCTACATACAAATCTTTATGATCAGGACATTGAAAAAATTTCTTAGAATATAAATCTGGCCTTCTAGGATAAATCACATCGCCCATAACCATGACTGATTCTTTTTCACAAATTGGACAAATCGGGTTCATATCTCTTTTAACTCCTCTTCAAAAACAAATATCTTTTTTGGTGCTTTCTCGATCCATGGCAATTCTTCCACGATCTCCTTTGGCTCAACATAAGTTTTTAAATACATTCTCTTAATATCAACAAGTTCATTATAAATATGAGTTCTATCAACATAATTTAAAGGCAAAACATAAACAGCGTCTTGATATGTAAACAAAGCCTGATTTCGACCCAAATTACCGTTGGCTTGTAATTCCCAATCGGCTATGCGGAAATGGCCGTCCATCGTATGGCTCCAACCTCCTGTAGACATGAAATATCTTAACAAAGAATAAATCTCTGGGTGAAATTGAACTATTCTTGGTGTTAAAAACAATCGATGACCACAATCAGACATGAATCCAATTGTATTTACAATATCATTAGCATCTAATTCAATTCTATAAATATGACCTTCGATATTTGTAGGAATAATATGTTTCAAACTTCTTTTCCTTTATTAAAGAAAGATGGCAATTTATCTTTGGGATTTTCAAAATGCTTATTGCATTTTGGGCAATATAGGGCCGAGTAATATTGATAAGAACTCGGGTCAAAACCACAATAATAGTAGTTGGGTACAACTCTAGCTGGATTGCCACAATCACATAAATTTCTTTGATAAGGCAACTCAACAAACTCTCTATTCAAGGCAAAAAATATTACAACACTCAGTTGAGCACCTTGATAAAAATAAAATGTAGGCTTATTTTGATCATTTAACTTTTTAACATAAACATTCCCATCACTAGGAATAGTTTCATATTTAATATCCAATTCAAGCTCAAAGATATTCATAGACTCTCCAATTCACTCATAAACGCATCAGTTTTGTTTTTCTTTTCAACCTCTCCTCGAGCATTGATAACCTTTAAATCATCGTATGATTTAAAAGACTCATGATTTAAGATAAGAGAACAATCTTTATCGATCAAAGCGTCTGGTGGTAATGTTTGAAGATGCAAAATTAGATCGGCCAATACTAAGTCGGCTTCAATAAGCACAGTGCTTTTATTAGTTGATTTGATTTTCATGGTTGCTATCCCGTATATGAACTTAATTAATTTAAAGCTTCATCGAGAATTTTTATAATTGTTGGGACTATCAATGTCAAGCTTTCTTCTTTGCTATAGCCAAGCTTAATTCTTGCTTTTTCAAAGACTTGATTCAATTGATCAATTTGTTTTTTTGGCAATGTAATATAACCATACTCATCAGCGTCATCAAAAGTGCTATAAGTCGCCTCGATGGCTTCTTTGTCTTTCTCTGGTTCTTCAAACTCTTTCTCTAAAGGTTCGACATCGAGAATTTCTTTTTTAAGCTCTCTCTCAATACGCTTAATCTCTTTCTTCTCTCTATCCACATAGGACTCGGCTTCTTTTTCGGCCGTTCTCATAAGCTTCTTTAACTCAGCGCTGTTGAAACCAAACTCTTTTACATTCGATCCATGATCATGAGCCTCTTGAATGGCCTCTTTTAATTTAGACTCTACCCAATCAGAATAATGATTATTTGCTTCAAATAATATGGCTTCAGCCGTCTTGTACGGAATATCTTCTATTACAACTGGAAGAACATCTCTCTCGCCATTGGGAGAAATAAATTCAAATCCATCTCTTATAAGCTCTTTAACCGCCATTAAACGATGATTACCTGAAAGAACAACTAAGCCTTTCTTCCAAACTAAAATAGGCTCATAGAAGCCCTTATTGATTATAGACATCTTTAATTCATCTAATCGCTCTCGTGAAATTGTTCTCGGATTATTAGGGTGTGTTTTTAGCTTTTCTATTTTAGCGTATTGTTTAACCGAACATAGTTCTATTTTATTGCTCATTTAAAGCTCTCTCGATTGACCAACCTCTACGAAGTCGATGAAGAAAATTGTTATATTTGACACCATATTCTTTGGCCCATTGGGCTTTAGTTTTTGTTTGACCAAGATAGGTCAAAAAAGAATTGCGAGAAGTATTGTTATTTTGTTCAAAACGATCCGACCATTTACAATTCGATGGCTCATAATTTTTATCGCCATCAATTCTTTCTAAAGTTTTGCCTTCAGGTCTTTCTCCCATATCAGCTAAAAAGTTTTCAAACTTTAACCAGCGATCACATACTTTTATTCCACGACCACCATAGTTTTTATAAGCTTTATGATTTTCGTTATAACATCTCATCTTCATAGCTTGCCACGATCTATATGTTTTGGTTTTATAACAACCATGCTTTATACACAAATCATGACCAACTTGGAATGTTCCGTTACTATTTCTCACCTATCCACCTATACGAATACATTTTGACCATCGTCCTCATAAAATTTTTATTAGCCGAAGAACCTCCACGATCTTGAAGAGGTCTTTTAATATCTCTTAATTGCCACCTTTTATCTTTAGATAAGGCCTTGTGAACTGGGATAGAACTAAATGCTCCAAAAACGTCACAAGTGAGCGTACTTTTTAAATGCTTAACAGTTTCGTTAAGAAATTTAATACCTAATCCAAACCCAACATAGTCGGGGTGAATTACAAGTCTATTAAAGTGATAAATAATAGGCTTATCAGGTCTCTTAGGAACATAGTTCGCAAAGTTTACATAACCAACTTGTGTCTCACCATGAAATAATCCATAGTGATACATTCTGCCAACTGGAAGCTTATCGCTTAGATAGTGATACTTGCTAAAATACTTCCACTCTTTCCCATCGGTTTGCCTGACGTCAAAACTAATGGTTTCTTCTCTTTTGAAGTCGCCCCTAACCGACCTCCGATCGATAAATTCTTGTTTATTGCAATCAATGATCCAATCGGGATTGAGAAATTCGATAATGTCATAATGGCACGACAATAAAATTATCTTTCGCTCCGATTTTTGTACGAATTTAGAAATACAACTAGACATTACTTTGGCAACCGTACGATCAACCACTGAAGTCCATTCATCGATCACAGTAAGGTCTTCATTTTCACGAGACAAAGCCAAGGCAACCTCAGCTCTAGTTTTTTGACCATTAGAAAGAGTATAAGCAGGACGAATCCAACAAGGCACACTTGTCAAACCAACTCCGTTTAATATCTCAGCACACTTTTCATAGCCCATTTTCTTATCAAATTGTTCTAAAACAGGCTTGGATAGATCAATATATTCTTTAAAGCAATCATCGCCAAATATAGACTTCGCAAGTGTTGTTTTTCCACTACCACTGGCCCCAACAATAAGGCCCAATTTATAAGGAGATTCAAGATCACCATCGATCTCAAGCTTATGAACAGATTTCTTTTCAACATCAATATCTAAAGAATCAGCCGCTCTTTGACATCGGTATGACTTAAATACATCTGACTTTAATTCAACTTTATATTTCATATATTAGCTCATCATTTTTACATTAATATCTCTTTCAATCAGTTCAGAAAATAACTCTTGATGCTCATCTTCGTTTTTACACTCAATAACCAAAATAAACTTTTGAACATCAGTTGGTAAAGATTTTGATTCCTCTTCGTCCTCGTCGGCCATCTTATCCAAAAGCTCCTCTGATTCTTTCATAATTCTTTTTAAATAATCTTCTGAATAGCCCAAAGCACTTGCCTCAATACCAAGCTCTTCAGCTTCTTTAATTGCTTCTGCAAGCTTCTCTTCAATCCAACTTCCATGATGATTGTTTGCTTGATGAAGAATTTCTAAGGCACGAGCATCATCAACATCTTCAATTACAACTGGTATGTAATTTTCATCTCCATCTGGATTCTCAAAAGTATATCCCTCTTCAACCAGCTCTTTCATGGCCTTCAGTCTTTGATTTCCTGCTAAGACATAATTTGAATCTTTTTGAATTAAGATAGGCTCATATAGGCCTTTATTTTTAAGAGAATCCTTAAGATCATTCATTCTTGATTCGCTGATTGATCTCAACTCTTCATTTTTAGGGTGGTGCTCAAGATCATAAAGACTAACATAATCGGCAACTTTACAAGTATTAATAACCTTTTTTAATTTAACTTCTTTCTTTTTCTTCGCCATACAAAATCCTTTTTTCAACAAATCCCTTCTCATCGTGTATGACGAGATAGTCCGAGTCTTTAAAATTTCTTATTTCTATTGTGAGAATATGATTAACTTTATCTAGTTTGATAGAAGCATCGTCTGGCAATTGCAAATTAGACAAATGTATTTTATCACCAGCACGAAAAGCTATAATTTGAGAACCAAAATGCTTAATGGCCTCTACAACTTTTAGAGGCCCTTTACTAATTACCTTTTTCACTTTCAGACTTTCCATGAGTATCTGGATTTAAACCACGATCTCTCATGTAATCTCCATCGGGTCTAACCGACTTTTGAAGATTGTCACTTTCTTCTGGTTTTTGCCATTTCAAATCCTGCTCTTGCTCTTTTGGCTTGCTCATAGTTACCACTCCTAGTTTTTTATAAGACTCTTTTAAGGCCTTCTCTAATTCAGAATAAGCCTGATCTCCAAAAATTTCAACCGATGTTGATATTCTGTTACCAGACTCCTCATCTTCTAAAATTAATCTAACCTTGCTATTAGGACTCAATTGCATCGAGGATTCCATTTTCACCCTTCTTTGTTTTTACTCGAATAACATCGAGAACAAATTTATATTCAATATTATTAACTTCAAGAGAAAATTTATGATCTTTTAAATCGCAAGGCTTATCTAAAAGCTCCTTTTCAATAGGAACAGCATTTGATCCAATTCTTAGAGGCAATCCTGGCTCTGTCAAAATCTCTTCGCCTTGTGTAGCCACATATTTAACCCAAACAATATCACCTATGGCAATTTTCTCATCGCCCATCTTCGCTCTTAATCCCAATTTACTATCAACCGTGGTTTGATATTCATCCTCTGTTATAATGCCTTTTGAAACCAACAATTCTTTGATTGCTTCAAATCTTGCATCAAGATTTTTCATAATAACCAATTGTGACTTTAACAATTTATTTTGAGCCTCAATTTTGTTGTCTAGTAATTCAGCTTTCGTAGCTTGCATAAAATCTCCTATATTTCTGATAAAGCATCGCTCATATCCAAAACCGATGCACTAAAATCTTCGATAGTTTTAATTTCTTCAGAACGAGCAAAATCAACCAAAAGCTTAATCAACTCTTCTTTGCTTGGTTGCTTCAAATCAGAGCGTCCTGAATAATAAAAAAGGATAGACCGGAAAACGTCTAAATACAATGTTGAATCTTCGGCAGATTCTTTCCAAAAATTATTACCAACATATTTCTCAATATAACGAATCATCTCTCTTTGATAATCTTCTTGAATTTTCACAAAACGATCGATCACTTTCGGCATTTGATAGCGTTGATCTGACTTTAAAATGTTTATGATCTCTAAAATTCTAATTTTGGTCTCTTTAAGATATGGAGAAACCACTTTTTCCTTGCTCATTGGTGCTATCCCTTTTGTTTGATTCCAACTCTTCTACTTTATCTTCTAAATAGTTTAATCTCTTGTCAATTGAATGAAGTAGCTCGACCAATATTATATTAGACTCGCTCTTCTTGTCTTTAATGGTCTCAAAAAATACCTCAATTTCCTTTGTCATCAAACTCATAACGCACTCCTGTCATAATAAACGACCAATCTCCAGCCTTTAGGCACGAACGGCTTCGCCCGTCTTTCAGCTTTTACTAGCCAATAGTTTTGTAATTTTTCTAATTTTTTACTTGTAGCAAACCATCTTAAAGCAACCTTGGCAAAACAAATTTGAGTCTTGTCATCAAAAGTTATTTTTATTTCACCAAAAGCCTTCGTAGTGGTCACAATCGATGAGAATATATTGTTGGCCATCATCTCGACCATTCCAGAAGAATCCGCAAGCTCGACGTCGAGCTTTTCATTCAACTCATGCACCAATCTATCTCTCATTAACAACCTCTAAAGTATGCTCGTCTAACAAAAACCTTAAGTCAAACTTACCCTTTGCTTCGGCCTCTTTGCCTTTACGAGCTTCGATCCATAGACCAACGCTTCTTTCTTTCATTTCCTTGATTCCAATTCCATCTACCAAATTTTGACGATTAAATCTCCAATCAATGGCCATCAATAAATTTTCACCTTTTTGATTCTTGCTCTTGTCATTAACAATACGAATATTAAAAAACACAAAAGCACGACCATAATGACTTCGGGCCACAACCTCATCAAGTGCCTTTATTTGACTTGGCCGAATCATTCTCATGGAGACACCTTGCCATTTCTTAATTTGTTTGCACTCGATCAACATATAGTTCCCAAAATTATCACAAATCAAATCAGCAGGCTTTTCGGGAACAAATCTCATTCTCGATCCACCTATCCAAGACATGGGCATATCGGCTGGCTTATAAGCTCCAATGCCTATAATATCTAAAGACTTTTTAACTTCAGTAATAAAAACCGACTCTCTCATCGCACAACTCTCTTTTTAGATTTATTTGTTACCTTCTTTGTCACCTTCTTTGTCACCTTCTTTTTTACTACACGCTTGTCTTCAATTATTGCCTTCAATCTATTCTCCAATTCTTGAAGCTCGATCTCAAAGACATTCACAATAGCAACGACAGACTCGCTTGATCTAATATGTGCTGGTAATTTATCTAAAATTCTACTCATACAATCCTCGAAACTTTATCTCTTTTAACAATTTTAATAATTTTATCAAATTTACTTTTAAACTGAATATCGTGAGCAACGACATAAACACCACGATCTTTACTCATCTCTTTTAATAAGTTTAAATAAGATTCTCTTCCCAACTCGTCCATATAAAAGTCTTGCTCATCGTGAACGACAATTGAAAACTTTTGTTTATAGTAATCGCTCATCAACTCTGAAAGGGCCATATCAACCGCAAGAGAAATTCTTCTTTTCTCTCCACCCGAATAAGATAAATAATCAACTCTTTCCTTGTCGGTAATAATTTCACAATCAAATTTTTCTCTTAAGTCGCCCTTCTTTGTTTTTTGTTGGGTATCAAATGAAATAAGAACAGAACCATTAGTGAGAATATTAAGGTACTTATTAGCCTTGGTCGTAAGAGAAGAACAAACAAGATCAAAAACAAAAGACTTAATCCCAGCATCACCAAAGCCATGCTCCCAAAAACTATAGTAAGGAATATCTTCATCAATCTTCTCCATCTTGGACTCAAGCAATTCTAATTTTTCTTTAATTTGTTTTTGTTTTAAAATCTCCTCATCTCTTTTTGCAAAATAAGGGTTCTCCAACTCTAAAGAATCATCATAAGCCTTTTTCAAAGCTTTAAATCTCTTAACTTCGCTTTCTAGTTTTGCTTTCTTTTTTAATTGATCTCTATTGCTTAATTCAGCCTCGGTCTTTTGATTCTTTAATTTATTAATAGCAACCAATAAGGCATTAGATTTTACCGAAAGCTCTTCTTTATTCTCTGCAAGCTCTTCGATGTGACCATCTATCTCTTTTAATCTTTCAGCATAATCAAGGCCATCCATAGGTCTCAAGCAAGTTGGACAAGCAGAAGCTTTATAGATTTCCTCTTTATTGGCTGATGTAGCCTTATATTCATTGATTGTTTTAGTTAATTGTTTAAGCTCAGAATTAATCTCTATTAAACGAGTATTTCTTTCCTCTATTTTTTTATCTAGCTCTTCAGTGTCTATCTCTTCAACGATTGAAGACTTCAACTCTTGAAGCTCAAGCTTTAAAACTTTCATATCATTTAAGATACCCCTAGATATTTCCTTTTTCTTATCTTCAAACTCTTCAATCTCTTTCTTATAAATTGTTTCTTCGTCTTTTACATGAGACTTTAATACAAGTATTTCTCTTTCGATTTTGCTCTTATTTTGATTTGCATCTTTTAACCATGTTTTAGCCTCTGATAAATAATGATCAAAAGAGAGTCGCATAATTTTTGACAAAATTTCTTTTTGTTTTTTATTTGTTTCATTAACAAAATTAAAAGCATCTTCTTGTGCCAATATTACAGTGCACTTAAAAAGATCATAATCAATTCCAAAAAATTCTTCCAAATATTTTTGTGTTTGATCTAAAGTGCCAAACTCTTTCTTATCTCCATCAATTTCTATCCAAAACCTATCGCCAAACTCACTATGCTTTCTGTGTCGAACAATTTTAATTTGTTTTGCTTGAAACTCGACATCGAGAACCACTTTACAATTTTTTTTAAATTTTCGATGTATAACTTTATCGCCTTTTAATCCTCGAACGGTCTCACCAAACAAAGCGAAACATGGGGCATCTGTGACAATTGATGTTTTACCAGACCCGTTCGATCCACCTTCGTCTTGGTTTTCACCTTCAAGCAAAAATAAATCAGACGATTCATAGTTAATTCTTTCCTTCTCAAAAGACATAAAATTTTCAACACTACAACTTTTAAAATACATATAAAAACTTCAACCTTGTGTTTAAATTACCAGTGTAAGAACACTTATAATTTTTCATCGCATATTTATAAAGCTTAATAAAATCTTTTTGACCAGCTCTCGCTTCAAATAGAGCGTTAAACTTATTAACAACATCGTCACGAAATCGATTCAAATGATGATCTTTTTTTGTTGTATATTTCAAAAGACCGGCCGACGAGTTGAGATACAAATTGTGGCCATATCGATCCATTCTATAATTCATTGTTGGATAAACATTTTCCCAAGAAACTGTTTGATTATGAATAAATTCCTTCATCATTCGTCAACCTTCCCAGTCTTTTTAATTTTATCAACTGCACCACCCCTAATCGCATCATGATATGCACTACCAAATCTATGAGCTACTTGATCAGCTTCACCGCTTTTCACAAATCTCTCTTTAAAAGACTTTCTCATTCCAGCAAAATCTTCTGAACTTCCTTTTTTAGTGAAACTTAAATTTGGTGCGGATACCATTCTTTCCATATCTGCATCTTCACAATTTGGACAAAGAATAGGAGAATCTTTTCTTGCCTCTCTTTCTCCATCTGTTTCGCAACCTCTAAGATCAATCATCTCTTCTTTAATATAGCCACAATTAGGACATTTAAAATCATAAGTAGCAAAGCTCATGTTTTCTCCATTTGTTTACCGAATCCACATAAGACTGATTCGTATAATGACCTATCTTACAATTCAAACCCTTTTTACAAATATAAACTGCACCTGCATTATAAGAAGCAATCACATCGTTTATTTTTTTATATTTTTGATGTAATTTTTGTAAATACAAACAACCACATTTCACATTCAATTCTTCATTCAACAACTCTTTACGAGTCTTGGCTTCACAGCCTATGGCCTTTGCTGTTGATGGCAAAATTTGCATTAATCCAACACTAGCGTTAGGTGCCACATTTTTAAAATTACTTTCTTGTCTTACAATAGATAGGGCCAATTTTTGATCAACTTGACCACAATAAAGACTTATCCACATCATTACTTTGAAACACACTCTAATAGACTCCTGCCGACATCTAGTAGCCTAGCTCGATCAAGATCGGTTTCAACAAAATCCACATATCTCTCCACAAGAGACATCGGTGTGTGAATTTCTTCGGTCTTAAGATTCATTCGAGAAAAAGTCTTTTCCTTAATATCTCGATCAAGCTTTACGTCAACACATTTAAGTTTTTTAATTGCTTTATCCTTGCTGAAATTTGAAACACATTCCAAATCTCCATGAGCTACAAGTCTCACATGATCTTTTTGCTTAATTGCTTTTAGATCGCCAGAATAAACCTCCTTGCCATCTTCCCAAGTTACATTTATTTCCCAATGTTTCTTGGTTCCCTCAATAGCAACAAATTCAATCTTGCCTGTCTTTGAATCATAAATTAAAACTCCTTTTTCTTGATCTCTCTCTCCATAATTTTGTTGAAAAGGAGAGCCAATATAATGGACATTCTCTATAGAATTTCTATAGTGATAGTGTCCTGAAAATACTTTTTTAAAGCCAGAAACCGCATCGACATCAACTCCATCGCTATCGATATTGCCAGCATTTCTTTTAGCACCCTTAAAACCCCAATGAACAAAGCAAGTATGACTTCCTTTCATGGTATTAATAGCCTCATACGGGTCTAAAACATAAGGACTAAATCCAAACAACTTATCATCAATTTTAATTTTACATGGCCTATCAATGACGTGCCAACCTTCATTTTTATTGTTAAAAACTGACATAGGGTGAATCTCACCTGCCTTATCCTCTTGATCATGATTACCAACTATAATTATTTGCTTAAGACCTTTATGAATCCAAGACATATAGTGTTCGTACAATATTTGAAAACAAGATGTTCTCAAAACACCTCTTGTATTAAAGGTGTCTCCACCATTAATCACATACTCTATTTTATATTTTTCACATATTTCAGGAATAGCATTTAAAACTATTTCACAATCTTCAATTCTTTCTGGTCTTATGTGGAGATCACTATACATTAAAAACTTCGACATCAAATCACCTTAGCAAATTTTGAAAACTCTTTATTAACCAAGCAATGTTGCAAACTAATTAAAAGGGCCTCTGAAACCTCTATTTGATGAAACTCTTCTGAAGATATTTCCTCTGGTAAAAATTCATTGGCCATTTCCTCAAAAGCATCAACTAGCTTTTGATTTATTCCGTTTTTTAGCAACAACTTTTTCCTCTCGCTCAGAAACCATTTCTTCTGACTCACCTTCGACCTCTTTACGTTCTTCTAGTAATTCTTTTGGTGCATATTCTGGACTACGATCAAAAACGAAACCCTTATAATCAACGGCTGTTTCGATCTCTCTAAAAGGTTGACCGACATGATTCTTAGTACACTCAATCTTAGTTTTAATACCACAAAAAGGTTCAGGAGATTTTAAACCATCTGGTCTGACTCTACCCAAACGAGCGAACTCAAGAATAATTGCTGAATGATATTCTGGGCCTGACCCACCATAAGGAGTGGTCTTCTTTCCAAAAGAATTTGTATTTGCATAAACTTGATTAATAATAACAAAAGCCACCTTCATATCTGAAATGTAATATAAAAGCTTTCGCATTTGTCCCTTAATAGCTTTGGCTGCGTTCATTGAGAAGTCTGTTTTTGATTCATCAAGTTCTGCTTCACATGGCGTAGCTCCCAACGAGTCCCAGACCACACATACTTTCCGTCCCGCATATTTAAGAACTTTGCGGTATTTCTTCTTTTTATTGGAATCGAGTTTATCGTAAGAGCTAGAATCAAGAACTTCTCCTTCTTTGTCCACATACTCACCCTTATTTTTTATAATATTCACAACTACAACGAATTTTTCAAAAGATTCTTCAATTGTTTTGGCTTGAATAATGATTAGGTCTTTTACATTTAAACCCATCATCTTAGCTCTCTTTAAAGAGAACTTCTTTTCAGTATCTAAAAGAATAGCTATTCCACCATCTCTTTGAGCCGAGATCAATGCCTCTGTGGCGAATGTAGTTTTACCAGAATCTTTTGGGCCACAAGCTTGAGTGATCATTCCACAAGGGATTCCTGGCAAATCTCCCATAACCTCTTGCAGAAGTGGATTTAATTTAATCCAATCTTGAACTTGCAACAACTCTGCACTCTCATCTTCGACGGAGAATATTCCATCAATGTGCTTCTTTGCATCTGCAATTAGATCATGTAAATCATTTTTAACAGGTGCTGAATCAATTTCTTTCACGAGCTTTTTATCACCAGATATTACCTTTGCGGTCTTTGATTTTTTAAAAGTCACTAGACACCTCTATTTTATGTTCTTTTTTGATTTTCTCTATTTTGGCTTTACCTACACTATCGATGAACTTGATAGCTCTCTTGGTAGCATCAAGAGGGCTCTCGCCCTCTTTAATGTCCGTTTCATAACCAAGATCAACTCCGATCGATTCATAATTACCAATATTAATCTTTGCGGAGAAACTATATTTAATCTTGTCAACCATAATCAATCCTTAAATACTGTCTAACATATCATCGACATCAAAATCTTCAACATCGTCTAAATCCAAATCTTCATCTTTTTTAAAAGCCTTTTTCTTTGGTGGAGTAGGCTCATCTTCCTCGTCATCTTCTACGACTTTCTTAGCTTTAGACTTAGCTTTTAATTTTGCAGCCATATCATCGTCTTCATCTTCCTCTACAACTTTCTTTTTCTTTGGAGTGTAGTCTTCATCTTCGTCGATCGATGGCTTGGCCTTCTTTTTTGGTGGAGTGTAGTCATCTTCGTCCTCACTCTCCTCGGTTCTATAACCAACAAAAGCTTTAACCATCTTTTCTTCTTTATTTGTATATAGAGTTTCAAGATCAATCGCTTCCTCAACTAAAGGCATAAGCTTTGCTGGAACTGCCGACTTGCGAACATCTAATCTTAATTGATAATCAACTTGAAAAGCCTCTTTACCTTTTTTCTTTCTAATAAGCTTCCAATTGTTTCCTGTCTCGACATCGAGAATATCTTCATCGGCCATATCAAAAAGATTTCCAACGATTTGCTCATGAATTGTTGTTGTGAAAGAAGCTGGCTTAACAGCTTTGTTTTGATAATCAATAACATTATATAAATATCTTGTTGAAGCTCTAAATCTCTTGCCATTTTCTTGATCTTTTTCTGATTTTGACTTCATCAAATTAGAAGCGTATTCGCAAATCGGACACTTCTCTTCACTATCAAGATCATTCCAACATCTAACTGGGAATCCATGAACGACTGTTCCATCTTTCTTTTTTACCGAAATGTAGTGAAGTCTAACTTCAACATAAGGAACATCGTCACCTTTAGGTAAAATACGAATTAAATTGTCGCCATCAACAGGCTTAAACCACTCGATCTTCTCGCCCGGTGTGTACTCTGATTTCTTTTCTTCCAACTTTTGCTTTTCAGCTTTTAATTTCTCTAACATTGACTTTTTCATTAATTTTTCTCCTGAATGATTGTTAATAGTTTATCCATGGTTACGAACGCTTTATCTACTTTTATAGCAAACTTCTCAATTGACTTTGAATACTCGGTCTCTTCGATTAAGGGAATTGATACTTCGATTTGGTCGGTTAAATCTTTTGCCAACTTTTCAATTTTAGAAAGAGACTCAGATAGCTTGTTATCAAAATCTTCTGCAACAAGATCATCAATTGGCTCCTCTTCATCTAATTCATCAACAACACCTTCCTCAACCGCCTCATCATAGATCGCTTCCTCTTCATCGCTTAAATCAATCTCCTCTTCCAATTGATGTTGAAGCTTTTCTATTTCATCTTCTGATTTTTTTACAAATTCTTTGGCCTCTTTTCTCTTGGTCTCAATAAGTTCTTTCACTCTGTCTTTTAATTTATGCCAAGATAATTTCTTTTCTAAAACATCTCTCTTAATACGAGCAATCTCCTCTCTTGAAACTGCCTCTGGATTAAGTGTGGTTAACGTATAACAACTTTCATAAGCAGGAAGAGCATACTCTTTATCTTTTTCTAATTTACTTTCGATGACATGACCGAGAGATTCTGCAATGGCACAAAACTTCAAAATAACTTTGTAGTTTGTTGATGGGTATTCTGCTTCACAAAAATCCTTGAATGTCTCATAGTCTGCCGACTTGTAAGCTTCTGTGGTTCTAATTTTGTGAATCACCTTGGCAAAATCCCACCATGTTCTTTGCATACGATGATATTGATTTTTTGCCAATTCAAGCAAACCATCTTCACTTGTCTTAATTATCTCTCCCTCTCTTCTCACAATCGTTTTTGTCATTACTAGCTCCTTATCTCTTTTCTTCTATTAGAAGATTTTGTTTGAATCAAGTCTGCCTTCTTTTCAAATGCTCTAGCAAGAATTTTTAAAGTTCTTCTATCGTCATCTAATTTGATTAATTTTAATTGATATGCTTTAAACTTCTCATGAGAAATCAAAGTTTCTTCTTTTTGTTTTTCGGTTAATTTTTTAGCACCTTCACGCACTCTTTCAGCATCAATGGCCATTCCATGTTCTGCTTTCCAACGCTCAAAAGAATATTTTAATTTTTGATAGCGTGTCTCTGCTTTCTCAGAAAGTACAGCATAATATCCATAATTTGCTGAAGCATGATCAACTTCGGTATCAATATCCTCGGTGATTATTAAATCATTTTTAACTTTTACAAAAACGGCCTCTGGTACAAGACCTTCAATTTCAACTGCAATGTCTTTCATATTTCTCTCTTTTGCTTATAATACGATTGAGAATCAAAATCGTTGTGATTTTTTTATAACGCAGACAGCTTATCCATAAAATCGCCATCTAATGTAGTAAATTCTATAGCTTCAATAGCATTTTGCTTGCCGTTAAATTCCGACTTTTTGCCGTGAATCTCAACGATATTTCCCACTAGAATTTTCTTTCTTTCTTCGGCCCAAGCTTCTGGGAATATTGTTATTTCAAATTTCTCGTCAAGGTCTTCTAATGTGCAAAAGCCCATCTTATCGCCTTTTTTGGTAACATGAGAACGAACAGCAGTAATAATACCACCAACTCTTACTTCATCTTTGTCATCAAATTCTTTTAACTCTTCTTGGCTAACACAATATTCAGAAAACCCTGGAATAACTGACTTGATTTTTTGCTCATAAAAACCAACACAATCATAAAAACGAATCATCATTTGTTGATCATTGTAGCCTTCATATTCTTTGTTTTTAGTTCTTTCAGCCAATTCTTTTAATAGTATTTTTCTATCTCCAAATTCATCAAAAGCTCCAGCAAAAATTAAATTTTGAATAACATTATATTTAACCTTAGCTTTATTCACTCGTTTATGGAAATCATCAAAAGAAGTGAACGGTTGTTTTGAAATTATTTCTTTAACTGCCGACAAGCCAACCATCTTCACTAGAGACAAAGATGATATAACTTTCTTGCCTTCAACGATCATCTTATCTGTTGATTTGTTAATATGAGGTAAAACAAATTCAATACCCATTGATTGAGCAATTTTTTTGTTTCTTAGCAAATCTTCTGTTTCTTTCTTTTTAATATTCCAAAAAAAGTGAGCTGCGAAAAAATAAGATGGAGAAACTATCTTTAAAAATTGAGATATAAAAGCCAAAATAGAATAAGAACAAGAGTGAGATTTATTGAATGAATATTCAGATGCGTGAATAATTTGCTCCCAAAGCTTCTCTGCATCTGCACTTGATATATGTTTCGATGCACCCTCAATAAACATAGGGCCATATTTAGCAAGTTTTTCCTTATTCTTTTTACCAAGGGCCGAACGAATATTGTCCGATTCAACGAGATCAATACCACCAAGCTCATTAATGATTCTCATGAACTGCTCTTGAAAAACCAAAACACCAAAAGTATTCGATGTAATTCTTTCGACAATTTCATGAACATAAGTTGTTTCTTCTTTTCCATTCTTTCGATCACAATAAAGTATGTGCCAACCATTATTTAAACAACCTGGCCGATATAAAGCGTTGGCTGCAATTAAATCATCCATGTGTCGAGGTTGCATCATTTTCAGAAGACCTTGCATACCTTCTGAAGAAAATTGAAAAACACCTGATGTTTCTCCCTGACAAAATAATTTCCAAACTTTCGCCAATCTGCCTTGCTTATTAAGCTTCATTATCTTCTCAACATAATTATCGAGAGTATATCCAGCTTCTATCAATTTAGGATCGTTTTGAATTACAAATTTAATGATGTCGTACTCTTTGACTCCAAGAATATCCATCTTCATCAAACCTTCTGCAATAACATATTTGTCTTCTGGTTGTGATGTAATAACTCTTTGAGTTTTCTCTTCGCCTTCAATTAAATCTTCTGGCTTAATATTTTTCTTTTGAGTCTTCACAGGAATAATATCTGCGATAGGAGTAGAAGCAATTAAAACACCTGCTGGGTGAATCGATTGTGATTTCATTTGTCCAATAATATTTTTAACCGCAAATCCATAATCGGGGTTAGCATCAACTAAATTCTTCAATGCCTCTTGGCCTTCCATTGCCTTCTCAAGATCATCAATTGAATCTTTTTCAAGATCAATATCTTTTGTTATTTTTTGCAAATCTTTATGGCTAGCGAGATTAAGTATCTTACCAAAGTCAAGAAGAGATGTTTTAAGTTTCATTCTTCCGTATGTGCCTATCTCGCACACATTGTCACTTCCATAAGTTTCGTAAATATATTTTTTAATCCTTGATCGTCCCAAAGATTCAAAATCAAGATCAATGTCTGGCAACTCTCCACCAGAACATCGATGTTCATTTAAAAATCTTTCAAAGAGTAGATCAAACTCTAAAGGATCAGCTCGAACTATTCCCAATAGATATGAAATCAAACAACCAGCGGCTGAACCTCTACCTAGCCCAGTAGCAATACCCTCAGAACGAGCATAACGAACCAAGTCCCAAACAATAAGAAAATAATCCTCAAGTCCGTATTTAGATATGACCTCAAGCTCTTTTTTGTAGCGTCTAATATAATCTTCCTTGCTTGCCACAACATGATCACTTCCAAGAAATTCTTTAAGAAGTTTTGTGGTATATGCCTTAAAAAACTTTTTAGAATCAATATGCGGTCTAAACTTTGGAAGATAACGAAGACCTGACGGCAAAGCAAAATCTTTACACTTCTCAAAAACCTCATGGGTGTGTTTAATTCCCTCGAGAACAAATCTTTGAGGTAAATATTCGTGATACTCACTAAACGACTCATAAACTTCCTTAGCGTTCTTTAACCATAAAGAATCGCAAAAATGATCTTCAGATACAGTTCCAGATTCAGCACTTTCATCTTTTTGTTTCTTCCAAGAAATATTTTTAATCATCTTTTGAATCTTGGCATGATCTTTAGTGATGTAGTGGCAATCATTGGTTACAATTTGCTTAAAGCCTTTCGTGTCTTTTAAGCTTTCATATAATGTTTCATTAATTAATGCTTGAGAGTCAAATCTCGTTCCATCTGGCATCGATGACAAAGTATGATGGCCTTGAAACTCGACATAGAGATCAGAGCCAAATATGGCCGACAACTCTTGAAAGCGTTGTTGAATTTCTCCAACTTCTCCTCTTAGTTCTTTCCACACTTCTTGTGCCAACACGCCACCTTGACAGGCGGTCAAACAAATTAATCCCTCTCCATAAAGACTCAACCATTCAAGACCAATTCTATTCTTAAAATAATATCCATCAGTAAAAGAGAGTTTTTGAAGTTTTAAAAGATTTTGATAACCATCATAATTCTTCGCCAACAAAATCAAATGAGATGATTTTCTATTGGCAGGAGTTTTATCTAAAGGGTTTCTTGTATAATAAAATTCACAACCAATAATAGGAGTTAATTTCTCTGCTCTCATTTGATGATAAAATGCAAGAGCATTGGTCATCGTCCCGTGATCAGTAATGGCATGAGCTATGAAACCACGCTCTTTGATTGCTTTGACCCATTTCTTAGTTCCAAACAAACCATCGGCAAGTGAAGCTTCTGTGTGTGAGTGCAAGTGAACAAAATGAGTCTTAGACATATTAATTTCTCTCTTCTAATGGGCCTAATTGACTTAACATAGAAAGTCGAGAGGCTTCACGCTCAGCTCTAATTTTCTTTTGCTTTAAATAACCAAGCATCAATATTGAATAATTTGCTAAATCCTTAAGTGTATCTTCTACGCCTTCATCTTTTACTTGTAATTCGCCTTTGGCACAATAAGAGGCAATTCTTGAGAGTTTGTCACTCATACGAGTTAAAAAACCTTGTTCAGTTGAACAAATTCCTAATTGTTCTACTCTTTCAAAATTAGCAAAAGGAGAAACGCCAACACCGGTATAGTCTGCATTTTTAGCTTTTGAAATAGCGATCATAGATGAAGTTGTTTCTTCAAAAAATTCAAAAAATTCTTCTTTACTCATTTGGTACATAATTAATCTCCTTTGTGAATCTATCCAAAAAATTTTCTTTTGAACGCACATATTGTTTGTTGGTTTTAATATCTTTATATAAAACACCCTCTACCCAACGGCCTTCGATGGCGACTTTAATATCGACCATGCCGATTACTTCATAGATTGTATTATTTCTGACATGAAGCCAATATCCATTAATTATTTCCATCTTCACTTCCCTGCTAGAATTGCTTTAACTCTCTCCTGTCTTTCTAACTCACATTTAATTAGCCAATCAACACAAGCACAAAGGGCCGAGATGATAGCTTCTGGCTCTTTTCTAGTGGGATCAGCAACAATCTCTTGTGCTGAAAATTCTTTAATCTCGAATGATCCAGTCTCAGGGTTATTCCATCTTGTTTTTATTTGCTTAGTAATACTCATAAAATCTCCTAGTGAAACATATTTCTCTTCCAAATACTCGCTGTATCAAGTCTGCTTGTTAAAATAGAATCAATGCTAAAATTCAAATCATTCAAGGCCACATCAATGTTTTGTCCCATATCAATTTCAATAACTGGAACAGCAACCTTTTGAATAAATTTTTCATAATATTGCAATTGTCTTTCAATTTTATTGATCACTAAATGATTAACCACTTCACCAGAAAGCATCAACCGATTATACGCTTGTTGTTCGCTCATCTTCGTGAAAATCACACAGGTAGGTGGTTCCAAAAATTCTCTCGTGGTATTATATCGCTCATTCATTAAGTAAAGCTCAGACTCGGTGATCTCAAAATTTTCAAACATAACAGGCACAATACATTCGTGATAATCCCAAAAAGAACCAATAGTAAAAATATCACTATTCAATCTTTTCAAAAATGCTGCTTGATCGTGCTTGAAATAGAAATCACTTCTATACTCGATAGAAGTTGAAAAGTTGAAAAGCTCGCTCTCTAATTGAAAATTACGACTTTCTAAAATTTTTTTGACCAAGCTCTTTCCAGAGCCAACGGGGCCGATTATACTTATCCACATACTGTATTATACGATTAAGAATTGGAATCGTTGTGATTTTTTTTAACAATCTTTCCATCAACAATTTTCAACTCACCACGCAAAAGCTTTCTGGTTACATAAGTCAAACGATGATTTTCTAAAAATTCCAATTGTTGATCTCTTGAGATTTTCATTTTCTTGAATACTTCTTGAAAAACATCTTCGACGAGCCAAGGCTTATCAGGAAAAGCATCGCTCAAAAAAGAATACAAATCTCGAGTGTTAAAAATTTTTGAAGAACTTAGACGACCTATTAAAAAGCCACCAACAAGAAATATTAAGGCATAAGTTAAATCCATATTGCTATCCTATGAATTGGTTAATGTGATTGAAGTTTTTGTCGATGTCTTCTCAAGGTCTCAAAAGATGGAGCTTCCAATAAAATCTTTTTAAGTTCAAGATAGGCCTCTTCGCCCAACTTCTTTCGTAGATCAAAATGAATAACAAGATATGCCAAGAAAAGCAACTTATCATTTTCTCCCGTCTCAGGATATTCTTTGATGAGTTGCTTAACTCGTTCTAACGCACTATCTGATTGATCTTTTCGCACCTAAAAACCTCGTTGACAAATAAGCATCACTCGAACAACTCATGTTCCCTTGATTCCCACCAAATAACTGCAGTTGAAGACCTAATTTCTTTTTTGCTTCAAAAAAGGCAACATGACCTTTTCCTGAACCACGACTCATGATGACAATATCTCCGACCGCTAACTCTGATTTTGATATTGGAAGCAAAGCCAATCCATCACGTCTGACTTCAAGCCATGATCTTGCCCACGCACTAAGGCCAGGAAACACCACAGACTCTTTAGTATCGTTTCTAATGAGCAATTCAATCTCGGTCATAGACTGAGCTCCAATATGTCTAAAAAGCGTTTTAATGAAATCTAAAGAGTGACCTCGCTTCATTAAATAATCAACCATAACTTTGGGATTCTTTTTTAGACCATACATTACATAACAAAAATTCATAAAAGACGAACACCAAGGAACTTCATCATTTCTTTCGGTAAAACAAAGTTGGTGCATATCGTTAATAATAGGGTTCGACGTCGAACCAGAGATTTCTTTTATTCCATTAAAATTCTTTTTTGCAAAATCGTAAACTTCTCTTGAATAGCTCATCCTAGCCTCGCTAAAAATTTTTTATTAATTTCAATCAAACCTTGGATCCATTCTATAGCTCTTTGTGAAGAATTAGTACCAGTATCTCCAATGCTAGACTTAATTTCTTCTAATTTGACCAATCGAGTAATAATGATTGATCTAAATTCTTCTCTTAAATCCATATTATCCTCCAAATAAGCCGATTATCTACGATACTTATCGACATCGATCGGCAACGACACCGTAGAGTATGATCTTGCGAAATCTAGGCCACTAACAAAGCCCCCCAACGACAAGATCATCTGCTCGTAAATTGCACAGTCTATGATTACGTTGGTAATTTAATTGAACCACAATTTTGTAAAAAATTGTAAAAAAATTTTCAAATGGTGAAGGCGAGCAGTTCCTGAGTCGAACAGGCCAGTAAAGCGATGACTCTTTAAAGATTTCCGTCAAATCCTGCTCATAAGAAAAAGGCCCAAGATTTTAACCTCAGGCTCTAGCACTTGTCGTTTGAATTTCGGGATAGCAACCTTCGTTCGGCAACAAGTAATTTCAAATATAACAATTTATCTGATTAATGCAATTAAAAATTAAAATCTTTCAGAAAAATATTCATTTCTATCAATCTTTGATACCAGGTCGCCTCTACACCGAGCAAATGATAAGAGCCTTTATCGCCTTCGGCCCTTCGAGAATCAATGTTAAATGATTTTAATCTATCTATGAATAAGTTATTGCCAATAATGCCTTCAATAAAAACTTCTTTACGATCATTCTCATACAACTCAATCAACTTATAAGCATCTATAGCAATCACCATATTGCACCTCTCTGAAGAGGTTA